>CAYVKO010000005.1:27508-41786 GCA_964452185.1 uncultured Candidatus Saccharibacteria bacterium | reverse complement strand
TAAATAACCAATAAACATATGGAAGAATACGATCACAAAAAGGTAGAAGAAAAGTGGCAAAACTACTGGGAAGAGAATGACCTACACAAAACACCGGAGAATCCCGATCCAGACAACGCTGAGTATGTGCTTGATATGTTTCCGTACCCGTCAGGGTCAGGACTTCATGTTGGGCACGTTGAAGGATATACCGGAACAGATGTATACAGTCGATTCTGCAGGATGCAAGGCAAGGATGTACTGCATCCGATGGGTTGGGATGCGTTTGGCTTGCCGGCAGAAAATTATGCAATAGAAACCGGTACTTATCCGCGAGAGAGAACCAGTGAGGCGATTGATAATTTTACAGATCAAATAAAAAATCTTGGACTTTCATACGACTGGGATCGAGAGATAAATACCTCAACACCAGAATACTACCAGTGGACCCAGTGGCTTTTTTCACAGCTTTTTGAGGCTGGTTTGGCTGAAAAGAAACCGGCTGCTGTCAATTGGTGTCCTGGTTGTCAGACAGTGTTGGCCAATGAACAGATTATCGACGGCCAGTGTGATCGGTGTGACAGTGAGGTTACCCAAAAGGAGATGGATCAGTGGTTTTTCAATATTACCGACTACGCTGATGACCTTCTGGATGATTTGGAAGGTTTGGATTGGCCGGAATCGACCAAAGAATCACAGCGAAACTGGATAGGCAAAAAAGAAGGTGCACGGTTTCAGTTTTCGCTTAATGAAAAGGCGCGGATTGTAGTACTGCATGGTTTTCAGTCCGGTCCAGGTCAGCACTTCCATCCGTGGCTAAAAGAGGCACTTGAATCTGAAGGGTATGAAGTAATAACTCCAACACTCCCAGATGCTGATGATCCAGACATCGAAAAGCAGATTGCGTACGTGAAAGAGAATGTAAAACTTACCGAAGACACTATTCTTGTAGGGCATTCGTTAGGGACAATCGTGGCCATGAAAGCACTGGAAGATCTAGATAAGTCAGTACGCAAGACAGTGCTTATTGGAGCCTATGCAGATACAGAGTTTAAGGACGGTGAGCCAAGAAGTTATGAGGATACATTTGACTGGGAGTTTGACTTTGACGCTATCAAAGAAAGTGCTGGATTAATCAAGCTTCTAAAGCCAGAAGAGGATGATGCTATTTCGGACGAGCAAACAAACCGAGTTGCCAAAAATCTTAACGTAACTCCGACGGAGATACCGGTTACAAAACCGCATGCTCGCGGTGAAAGGGAGGAAGGGGTTCTGTCGTATATTCCGCCGTCCTTGGATGTGTTCACAACACGACCGGATACATTATTTGGTGTTACTTTCATGGCGATAGCGCCTGAGCACGAAGTGGTCCAGAATTGCAAATCTCAAATCCAGAATTGGGATGAGGTTGAAGATTACATCGAACAGGCCAAAGCGAAGACGGACCGAGAACGCAAGGAAGCAAAAGAAAAAACGGGAGTAAAACTTGAGGGAGTAACTGCTATTCATCCGGCGACCGAGGAGGAAATTCCCGTGTTTGTGGCTGATTACGTGCTTGAGAATTATGGCACTGGGGCAATTATGGCTGTGCCGGCACATGATGAACGAGACCATGAATTTGCTGAAAAGTATGATTTATCGGTTACGCAAGTTGTGGCTCCTGAAGTGGAGGATGAAGTGAATCCTCCACAGACGGACAAAGATTTCGTGCCACGCAAGTCAGTCCACGCTATTGTTCGTCATCCCTATGAAGAAAAAATACTCTCTCTTAAATGGAAAGAGCACGACTGGCAGACGTTAATTGTAGGCGGGGTAGAAGAAGGTGAGGATGTAGTTGAGGCAGCGAAGCGAGAAGTTTATGAGGAAACAGGATACAAAAATATAAGTTTTGTAGAGGAATGTCCGCTTGAGATTGTCTCGCATTATTTTGCTGCTCATAAAGATGAAAATCGGCGTGCTCACACACATACGCTTGTGTTCGAGCTGGATGATGAAAAGAGAGATGAAGTATCAGGGGAAGAGAAAGCGAAACACTCTGTTGAGTGGATAGAGGAAGAGGGCATCTCGAAACTTTCGCCATATTCAGAAAAGGCGTTTATTACTCGATGGCTGGATCAAGGTGTGTATGCATTTGCGGAGGAAGGGGTAGTGATTCATTCCGGTGAGTTCAGCGAATTGACCAGTCAAGAGGCGGCTGAAAAAATTACAGAAAAATTTGGTCAATCGGCCACCACGTACCGGCTACGAGATTGGTCAGTCGGAAGACAGCGGTACTGGGGGTGTCCGATCCCTGTAGTGTACGACCCGGATGGTGAGCCGCATGCAGTACCAGAAAAACACTTACCGTGGGAGTTGCCTGAAGATGTTGAGTTTGAGCCGACAGGCGAACCGCCGTTGGCGAAATCAGATGAGCTTAAGGAGCGTACAGAAGATATTTTCGGGGAAGGCTGGACACCGGAAACTTCAACCCTTGATACGTTTGTAGACTCCTCTTGGTACTTCTTACGGTTTACCGACCCGCACAATCAAGAAGAGTTTGCTGGCAAGGAGGCACTTAGTACTTGGTGTCCGGTGGATATGTATGTCGGCGGTAGTGAGCATGCGGTAATGCATCTCTTGTATGCACGTTTTGTGACTAAAGCCTTGAACGATCTGGGTCACGTTGACTTTCGTGAGCCTTTCCAGGAACTTCGCCATCCGGGGTTGATTATGGCGGAAGATGGCACGAAGATGAGTAAATCAAAAGGTAATGTTGTAAACCCTAACGAAGTAGTAGATCAAGTTGGCGCTGACACGCTTCGTATGTATGAATTGTTTGCCGGGCCGTTTTCTGAGACTGTGGAATGGGACACTGAAAGCATTGCGGGACCACGAAGATTCTTGGAGCGGACGCACCGACTCATAAAAGAAGCAGATACGGCTGACGATTTGGCAAAAGTGCCTGAGTCGGATACGCTGCTTCACAAGACAATCAAAACGGTCACAGAGGATCTCGGTGAATTTAAGTTCAACACAGCTATAAGCAGTTTGATGGAGTTGTTGAATGAATTCAGAGATCGGGATTCAGTCGCTCCCGAAACCATGGCTGTATTCGTAAGATTGCTGGCTCCGTTCGCTCCACACTTAACTGAAGAGTTGTGGCGTGATCTCGGGGGTGAAGAGTCAGTTCACTTACAGTCATGGCCTGACTTTAAGGAAGCGGAGCTTACAGAAGATTCTATGGATCTGGTGGTGCAGGTTGACGGTACTGTTCGGGCTGAATTCACTATGCCAAAAAATGCTGACGAATCAGCTATAGTAGAACAGGCAAAATCGCTTGATAACGTACAACGTTGGCTCGAAAATTCCACTGTGACTCGGCACATTTACGTTCCCGGACGATTGGTTAATTTCGTGACAGATTCGGATAATTGACATCGCCATATTCATGCGGTAAAGTTGAACACACACATTGGTCGCAGCCAACCAATTTGTAGCCAAAGCAGCCCATTAAAAATCTTTTACTTTAACCTTTGTTCTGTTGTCTTACTCCTTACCATTTAAATGTAACTTAATCATAAATACTTATCTATGAGCGCCCTTAGTTTTCAACCCAGTAAAGTAACTCGACAACTCGCATCGGGGTTATCCGAACGAGCCAATGACGTAGTAACTTCACGTTATGGACTTAGTGGCAAAAACCAAACAGAAACTTTAGAATCAATCGGTAACCGATACGGCATAACTCGTGAACGAGTCCGTCAGATTGAATCAGATGCCCTCAAAGAGATGCGTAAATCTGATGCATACTCCAAGCAGGAAAGAGCTTTTTCAGAACTAGAAAAAGTTCTTCATGAGCTCGGTGTGATAGTTCCTGAGAATCATCTTTTTGATCATATTTCAGAGCGAAAATCTACACAGAATCATGTGTACCTGCTGCTGGATCTTACCGACTCCTTTACTCGAGAACGGGCGAATGACCATTTTCATCATCGTTGGCACGTCGACAACCGTGTGGCGTCTGTTGTGCATGACGCTCTGCAGCGACTACATTCAAACTTAAGCCTCGAAGATCTTGTGTCTGAATCAGAAATGATTGATCGTTTCCGATCTCATATTGACGACCTTCCAAGCGACCACACACATCACCAGGAAAATGAAGAGGTGCTGCGACGCTGGTTGTCTCTTTCTCGAAAGGTGGATAAAAATCCACTAGGGGAATGGGGGCACGCTGAATCTCCTAACGTTAAGGTTAAAGGGGTTCGTGATTATGCTTATCTGGTTATCCGTCAGCATGGCAGCCCGATGCACTTCCGGGAAGTTACTGAACGAATAGAAGAGTTGTTTGATAAGGAGGCACACGAAGCCACTACGCACAATGAACTCATAAAAGATGATCGATTCGTGCTCGTCGGTCGAGGTCTGTACGCACTTGAAGAATGGGGTTACATGACCGGTGTTGTCCGAGATGTTATAGAAAAAATCCTTCGACGCGACGGGCCGCTTTCACGTGATGAAGTGGTTGAAAAGGTTCTCAAGGAACGGTATGTAAAGCCGAATACAGTAATTGTAAATCTACAGAACCACGATAAGTTCAAGAAAAACAAGGACGGAAAATACGTGGTAGCATAGCTTTCCTGCAAGCTTGTGAATAACCACCATCATTCAGCTCCGGTGTTTGCTATTATTTAAGGAGTCAGGCTATGCTTGAATACTTTACACGTTTTTTTACGCTTGAGTACTACGAGCAAACTCTTCAGTTCATCGAGCAGTACGGTGATGAAGCACTTGCGTGGTTTCCATTATGGGGGCCGATTTTTTTCGGCACCCTTTTTTATCAGACGTGGTTGTCGTACGTGCGGCGCCATTTTTTGTACAACGAAGAGCATGTTCTTTTAGAGATCCAACTACCCGAAGAGCAGGTTAAAGCTCCTGATGCCATGGAATTGGTTCTGCATGCGCTACATCAGACTAGCGTTCCCGGTAAGTTTATTGGTAAGTATTGGGAAGGGAGAGTGAAGAGTTGGTTTTCTTTAGAGCTGGTGTCTCTTGAGGGTGATATACACATGTTTATTTGGACACCAGAATTCTTCCGGGAGATTATTGAGTTTAATATTTACTCTCAGTACCCTGAGGTGGAAGTCAGCGAAGTACCTGACTACACAAACTTTTTGAAGTTCGATACCGATAAGTTTGAATTGTGGGGTGCGGAGTTTGAGCTTGGTGAAGATGATGCATATCCGTTGAAGACCTATATCGATTACGGGTTTACTGGTGGTATTGACGAAGAAGAGCAAGTAGACCCAATGACGCCTATAATTGAGTATCTCGGTTCGGCTCGGCGAGGTGAGCAGATTTGGATTCAGATACTAGTGCAAGCGCATGATGAGAAGCAGAAGAGTGGCTCTTTCTTTCAGACAACCAGCTGGCAGGATGAAGGCGAAGAGCTGATTAACGATATAATGGAGCGTGATCCTGACACAAAACTGCCAGACACCGGAAGCGGGGATGATGAACTTGATGTGCCGCCGTCTTTAAGTGAGGGAGATCAAGATGCACTGGAAGCTATCCAGAGAAATATATCAAAACCGGGCTTTGACTGTGGTATTCGCGGCCTGTATATTGCTGAGGAAGGTCATTTCCGTCCAGTAAACATTCCTGGACTGATAGGATCCTTTAAGCAGTTTAGTGCGAAAGGAAGAAATGAGCTTAGGCCGACCCGCGGAATGACCCGGTTTGATTATCCTTGGGAAGATTACAAAGAATACCGACAAAACAAAACCCGCAAAAAGCTATTTGACGCGTACCGTCGTCGTAGTTACTTTAATCCACCGTACAAGCGTCCGTCATTTACTTTGAGTACTGAGGAATTAGCGACACTTTTTCATTTCCCTGGAGAAATTGCACAAACACCAACCTTCCAGAGAATCGAATCAAAGAAGTCTCCTCCACCGTCTGATCTACCGATGTAACTCATGTCAAAATCTTTTATACAAACCGCTCTGGTGTGGATTGGGTCGTTAGTGATAGTAGCTTCTGTCCCGCTAGCCTTGTGGCTGGTTCCGCCGCCGTCATTTACTGGTGCTACGGTAGAAATTCCACGAGGATCAAGCATTCAATCAGCAGCCAATCAGCTTGCTGATGCCGGAGTGATCTACGGCCCAAAATTAGTATCTATACCGCTTCGGGTTAAGGGAGCAAATATAACGGCAGGCACATACAGATTTGATGAATCAGAAAACGCACTGACGGTGGCTCGTCGGCTGTCTCGTGGTGAATTTGGGATGTCGCCACAGACGGTACTGATACCTGAAGGGCTTACCAACACACAAATAGCTGACCGACTAAATGAAAACCTAAGCGAAACCTCGTTTTCGCGTGCACAATTTTTACGGCAAGCAGCCCCTCTGGAGGGATATCTTTTTCCTGACACATACCAGTTTTTACCGAATACATCTTCCGAGGAAATGATAGAACGAATGAAGCAAAACTTTACAGACAATATCACAACCTTGCAGCCTCAGATCAACGAATTTGATTACTCACTTGATGAGATAGTCATAATGGCTTCTCTGGTTGAAAGAGAGGCTGCTGACTACGAAACCAGACGTCGCATAGCTGGAGTGTTGTGGCGGCGCCTGGAGCAAGGAATGCAACTACAAGTGGATGCCGTGTTTCCGTACATCCTAGGGAGAAATACATACGAAGTAACTCAAGAAGATCTCAACGTTGACTCACCATACAACTTGTACAGATACAAAGGATTACCGCCCGGGCCTATAGCAAATCCAGGACTTTCTGCAATTCGGGCAACAATAAATCCTATAGATTCGGAGGCAATGTACTATTTAAGTGATCGGGACAGCAACTTTTACTTTGCGGAGACGTTAGAGGTGCACAATCAGAATAAGCGCCAGTATCTCGATAGAACTGCAGAATAATGCTATACTGATACACACTATGGTTATAACCAATCACGGATTAGAATGTTTTAAATTAAAGTATGGTGATCAAGTAATTGCTACTAACCCTCCGGCTGAATCATCAGATTTTCAGACACATCGTTTCGGTGCGGATATAGTGCTTGTATCTGCTCGTCACGAAGACTTTTCGGGAGCTGATCAATTAACAGCTGGAGATAAAGAACCTATTGCGGTGACTGGTCCGGGTGAATATGAGATTGACGGTATATCTATTGACGGGGTGGCAGGAGAATCGCGGTATGGAGGTGATTATCACATCAACACAATATATGTGTTTCGCCTTCAGGACATGGATATTTGTTTTATGGGGCCAATCAAGGATCGGGAATTGCCGTCTGGGGCTCAGGAGCTTATGGAGCACATTGACATATTATTTGCTCCGGTCGGGGATGATCCGGTGTTAGATGCGTCTGATGCATACAAGTTGGCAGTTCAAATCGAGCCTAAAATTGTTATACCAACTCACTTTACTGATGCAGATGACGAGGCAGTAACCAGCTTTTTGGATGAGGCAGGTAGTGATACAGACTCAGTGGAGCGTAAGGATAAATTAACTGTAAGCCCGCGAGATCTTTCTGGTCGTGACACTGATATTGAAGTTATTGTTCCTCAGTAAATTTATGTAAGCTATGCGTCGTTTAATACAGCGTTTACGCAAAAAGCATCCAAAGACCCGTCAACGGGTAGCTGTTGGAACGTCTGCTGTTATAACTGCAGTAATATTTGCAGGGTGGGTTACCGTAGTAAGTCAGGGAGTTATCTTTTCTGATCCTGAACCAGAAGCCACACAAACTGCCTCACCGTTATCGGCTTTTGGAGACAATGCATCAGCGATTTACAGTGAGTTTTCAGAATCCTTTCCAGGCTACTGGAACGGAACTTCTACACAGAAAGCTAGCACGACATCAACCACCTCAACAGAGTCTTTTGAGAGTAACAGTACACAGAGAGTTGACGACACCCCTTACTGGGAGGCTAATAATAGATCAAACCAACCTCAGCAAAGACCTTCAGCAACTCAAGAAGGTGAGTTCTGGAGTGAGTAAACTTTAAATCCAACAATTAGAAGTCTTGATTTTTAAGGGAGTGTAAAGGTAAACAAGGCGAGAAGTGTGGTACACTAATAAGTGTTGAATATGGCTAAAGATAGTGACGACAATACAAATAAAGAGGAAGAGAAAACTGACGAAGAGGCGGCGGGTCGTCGAGTGATTCCGCAGTCTATTACAAGCGAAATGAAGGATGCGTATATCGACTATGCAATGTCGGTTATTACTTCTCGAGCACTTCCGGACGTACGGGACGGGCTAAAGCCGGTGCACCGGCGCATTTTGTATGCAATGAAGAAAATGGGATTAACGAGCGGGGCAAAGTTCCGGAAATCTGCTGCCGTTGTCGGTGAAGTGCTAGGGAAATACCACCCACACGGAGACAAAGCTGTATACGATTCGTTGGTAAAAATGGCACAGGAATTTTCTTTTCGATATCCGTTAGCTATTGGACAAGGCAACTTCGGCTCCATTGATGGAGATGCTGCAGCTGCAATGCGTTACACCGAGGCAAAAATGTCCTCTGTAGCTGAGGAGTTGCTGGCAGATATTAATAAAGACACTGTCGATTTTCGAGAAAACTATGACGGCACTACTACCGAGCCTGAGGTGCTTCCGGCAGCAGCACCCGGACTGCTGTTAAACGGGACTTTGGGTATTGCTGTAGGAATGGCCACCAACATTCCTCCGCATAACCTTAATGAGCTAGCCGACGCCATAGTGCACTTAATTGATAATGAAGACGCTACTGTAAGGGATTTGATGGAGTATGTTAAAGGGCCGGACTTCCCAACAGGAGCAGTTATATTTGGCACGGAAGATATCCACGATGCGTATATTGATGGTCGTGGAGGAGTGGTGATGCGGGGTGAGGCTGAGATTGTGGAGCGCACCAGCCAGTCTTACAGCATTGTCATTTCCTCGTTGCCGTATCGGGTAAACAAAGCTCGTTTGATCGAGAAGATGGCGAAGCAGGTGAAAGACGACAAGCTTGAAGGGGTTAAGGATATTCGTGATGAATCAACCTCAGATATTCGAGTTGTGGTAGACCTAAAACGCAACGCCTATCCGCAAAAGGTACTCAATTCACTGTATAAACATACTCGCCTGGAGGATAAATTCCATCTAAACATGGTGGCGCTGGTTGATGGAGTGCCGCAAACACTTTCTCTAAAGGGCATTTTAGAAGAGTTTATTGATCACCGGATTTCTGTTGTACGCCGACGTTCCGAATACGAACTCGGAAAAGCGAGAGATAGAGAGCACATTTTGCTTGGTTTGCAAAAAGCTCTTGATCATATTGATGAAATCATAAGCTTAATCCGGGAGTCAGAAGACAAGCAGGCAGCTCATGAAGAACTAAAGAGCGAATTTGATTTCTCAGATGAGCAGGCTACTGCGATTCTTCGTATGCGTCTTCAGCGATTGGCCGGAATGGAGCGGCAAGAGATTGAAGATGAACTTGAGGAAATTCAGGCCGAAATTGCTGAACTTGAAGAACTGCTCTCTTCAGAAGAAAACATAAAAGATCAAGTTAAAGAGGAAATCAGAGCTGTGGCAGACAAACACGGCGATGAGCGAAAAACACGAGTAATGGAGCACAAGATAGATGACATCTCTGCTGAGGATCTTATTGCTGACGAGGACTCCGTTCTGGTGTTTACGAAAGACGGATATGTAAAGCGAACGAATCCGAAAAATTACAAACGGCAAAAACGCGGCGGAGTTGGTGTAGTTGATATTGATACCAAGGAAGACGACTATGTAACTACAGTACTGTCTACCTCAACTCACAGCGACCTTCTGTTCTTTACCGATCAGGGTAAAGTGCATCAAATGAAAATGTATGAGTTGCCTGAAGGGCGCCGAGCTACTCGAGGTAAATCTATCATGAACTTCCTTGAGCTTGAGTCAGATGAGCGAGTGACCTCTATTTTGTCGATGCCGAAAGATAAGCGGGATGAGGATTTGACGCTTGCCATGGCTACTAAAGGAGGTCGTGTAAAACGAGTGGATGCCGACAAGTTTTATGATGTCCGTAGCAGTGGCATTATTGCGGTTTCGCTTGAAGATGGTGATGAGCTCGTTTCGGTTTCTTTTGCACGTGAAGAAGACGACATGATGTTGGTAACAAGGTCTGGACGAGCCATACGTTTCTCTGCTGAAGACGTACGCTCGATGGGGCGAACGGCAAAAGGAGTGTATGGCATAAAAATGGATGATGAAGATGATGAGGTTGTGTCCAGCGTTGTGGTTACAGAAGATAATGAAGACGGTGACCTATTCGTAATTTCCGAAGAAGGTTTTGGTAAAAAGACCAGTTTGTCTGAATACAGCGTGCAAGGCCGAGGTGGAAAGGGGGTAAAAACTGCCAAGCTTTCAGATACTACCGGTAAGCTTGTTACCGGCGTTATCCTCACTGAAGAAGACGAGGAGGTGGTGGCCATGTCTCGTGACAGTCAGGTTATCCGGATCGAGTCTGAGGATATCTCTCGACTGTCTCGCAACACAAAGGGTGTTCGTGTCATGAAGCTTCGGGAAGGAGACGCTGTTGCATCGTTGGTTAGTTTGTAAAAGTAAGTAGAAGTTGTTTGGGATAAAATTCAAGATTTATTTTGTATGCTACTGCGCCTTAAGGCGCATTTTTTGTTTATTAAGTTGAAGTGGATAAAATAACCACTTTTCTCAATATAAAAAGGGAAGTACCGGGTATACGTGTGGATAACAGTAGGTGTTTAGTGTGGAGGAATGGTGTATACTTGTAAGTAAGTGGGATAGAGTGGGAAACAGAAAAAACCATGCTTATTGGTGAGTATACACACACGATGGATGATAAGCGGCGAGTTTCTTTGCCGTCACCTTTTCGAGAAGAGTTAGGTGGTGAGGTCGTGCTCACGAGAGGTTTGGATAGTTGCATATTCATCTTCTCTCAGTCTTCCTGGAGCGACATTGCTGACGAGCTTGCAGACTTGTCTTTTGGTGACGCTGACTCTCGTGGTTTAAACCGGTTTCTTTTGTCTGGGGCAAGAGAACTTAGCCTAGACAAATCAGGCCGGATTTTGGTGCCGGAGTTTTTGTCTGAATTTGCCGACCTTCAAAAAGAAGTAGTGTTTGCTGGTGTGCACTCACGAGTTGAGTTATGGGATGCCGAACGGTGGAGTGAGTACACAGATGATGTGGAATCACGAGCTGATCTCTTGGCGCAGACGTTAGGTGACGTGGGAATGATATGACTCGCCACGTACCTGTCTTACTGCCGGAGGCGCTTTCGGCACTGGACGTGTCTGATGGCGACACAGTGTTCGATGGGACTGTTGGCAGCGGAGGACACGCAAAAGCACTTTGTGCGGCTGTGGGGGAAGACGGAAGGATAGTAGGTACTGATTTGGACAAGTGGGCTATAGCAGATGTCAAAGAGGTATTGGGCGAATGTGAGGCCGATTTGTGTTTGCGAGAAGAGAACTTTCGGCGAGCTGATCAGGTGCTACGGGCGTGTGAGGTAGACAGCTTGCAGGCCGGGCTTTTGGATCTTGGTTTCAGGAGTGAGCAGCTTGAGATGAATCGTGGATTTTCATTCCAGAAAGAATCGCCGCTTTTGATGACGTACACGCACCCAGACGAGCTAGAAAAGAAAGATCTGACCGCAAAGCAAATTGTTAACGAATGGAAGGTATCAAGTATAAAAAGCTTACTTGAAGGATATGCTAATGAACGATACAGCGAACAGATAGCTGAAGCTATAGGAGAAAGCCGTAAACACGAGCAGATTGAAACTACTACTGATCTGGTAAGCATCATCAAAGAGGCAACCCCAAAGCACTATCATTCCGGATCCTTACACCCAGCAACACGAACCTTCCAAGCTTTGCGGATTGCGGTTAACGACGAGATTCAGGCTCTAGATGAAGGATTGGAGAAGATTTTTTCCCAACTAGAGCCCGGCGGCCGACTGGCAGTTATAAGCTTTCACAGTGTTGAAGATCGTACTGTAAAGCAAGCGTTTGAAGCCTGGTCGGATCAGGGTTTGGCCGAAATCCTTACCGACACACCGGTTACTCCTAAAGAGGAGGAGGTGGATTACAATCCTCGAGCACGAAGCGGTAAGCTTAGAGCGGTAGAAAAAATGTCCGACTGAAATTATTCATTTAACTTTAACTTATAATTTTCATGAATCGGTACGTATACTCACAAATCAACAGAGGGCGAATTGCTGCTGTACTAATTGGTCTATTCGCGTTTTTTTCTATATTTTATGCTTATTTTTTACAGGAAACAGCTCGACAAGTAGTAGAAAGGAAGCAGTTAAGTCAGGAGATTACAGCTCTACGATCTGACATAGGCGATGTCGAATTTAATTACGGTTCAGCTATTAGTGAAGTAACACGGGAACGAGCTACACAATTGGGATACCAACCAGTTGATGACCCCCGGTATGTAGCTCGGACAAATCGTGGTACCATGGTCACGCTTAATGTCGCACGCTAATGATTTATTCAGAATTCGCTTGCTGTCGGTGCTTGTGGTGCTGTTTGCGCTTGTGTTGGGTATTCGGTTATACGTGGTTCAGGTGGTGCACGGAGATGAGTTTCGAGATGAAGCCACTCAGCAGTACACACGTCCGGCAGATCATGTTTTCAACCGTGGCTCAGTTTCTTTTAGTGCCAAAGACGGCACACAACGAGCGGCGGCGATTCAAGAGTCCGGTTTCGTACTGGCGGCTAATGCGCGGTTAGTTACAAACACCGGAACAGCTTATACTAAGCTAACTCAGTATGTGGATTTGAATGAACAGAAATTTGTTGAAGAGTTAAATGATGATGATCCGTATGTAGTTTTAGCTGAACGTCTTTCTGATGAGACGGCAGAGAAAATTCGCGATCTGAATCTTCCAGGGTTTGACATATATCCACAAAAATGGCGAAGATATCCTCACGGTTCACTGGCAGCACACGTACTTGGATATGTAGGTTATGACGATCAAGGGGACCAAAAGACCGGCTTGTACGGTGTCGAACGTTTTTATAACGAAACATTATCCCGCGATGACAGCTCCGGCTTGTACGTAAACTTTTTTGCTCAAGTGTTTTCTGGTATTGGCGACACTTTGAGCGGTCAGGGTATTACTCGTGATGGTAATGTCACACTTACGATTGAGCCGGACGTGCAATCGTACCTTGAAAAGCTTTTGGCTGACACGAAGGCGGAATGGAGTAGTGAGCAGATGATGGGGGTTGTGATTGACCCAAATACCGGGGCGGTTAAGGCAATGGCGGCAAATCCCACTTTTGACCCCAATAATTACAGTGAAGTTTCTGATCCGTCAGTATTTACTAATCCGATTGTACAAAGTCGATACGAAATGGGGTCAATAATAAAGCCGTTAACAGTAGCAGCCGGGCTTGATGCTGGAGAGATAACGGCAGACACCACATACAAAGATACAGGAGACATAACGCTTAATGGCTCTACTATCTCTAACTATGATGGTGAAGCTCGCGGAGTGGTTGATATGCAAACGGTTCTGAGTCAGTCGCTAAACACGGGTGTGGCTTATGTAGCTAAATTGTTAGGGCACGAACGTATGCGAGAGTATTTTTACGGCTATGGGCTAAACAAAAAAACCGGCATTGATTTGCCGAATGAAGTAAATAGCGATGTAGAAAACCTTACAGTAGAGCGGGATCTGGAATTTGCCACAGCTTCCTTTGGTCAAGGTATTGCTTTAACTCCAATAACTACGGTGCAGGCTTTGTCTACGTTGGCGAATGGTGGTAAGGTGGTAGAGCCGCACGTTACAAAGTCGATCAACTATAGACTGGGAGGAACAGAAGAAATAGATCCTGAGGTAGGAGAGCAGGTACTTGAAAAAGAAGCCTCTGAAGAGATATCACGAATGCTGGTTAATGTCGTGGATGAGGCACTAGCCGGAGGTAATGAAGCGCGAGAACGTCACAGTATTGCGGCGAAAACAGGAACTGCTCAAGTGGCTAAGCCAGGTGGGGGGTACTATGACAATCAGTACAATCACACCTTTTTTGGTTATTTTCCGGCGTATGATCCTGAGTACTTAGTGTTTCTGATGGCTCGTCGCCCGGAGGGAGCACGATACGCTTCTCAGACGCTCACTGATCCATTTGTTAAGATGACGGACTTTCTTCTAAACTACTACAATATCGCACCTGATCGTTAATATGCATTTATTCGTACTACTTACAGTTGCAACTATATCCGTTAGTTGGTTACAGCATTGGCTGTAATTTCTTGAAGATGAGTGAGTCACAGAGGAGG
>CAYVKO010000005.1:15839-27408 GCA_964452185.1 uncultured Candidatus Saccharibacteria bacterium | reverse complement strand
AGAGGAGGCGGCCCCATGGTCTAGTCTGGTTCAGGACGCTAGATTCTCATTCTAGAAGCATGAGTTCAAATCTCATTGGGGTCACATTTAGGAAGGTAAGCATGCTCATTTATTAGAAGCCTGACTGTTTTTAATCAAGATATCTGCAATAGGAACTGCAGGTTCACCTGACTCAGTTTGTTCAGGAAAAGGGAGGTCTGGCCGATAAATTCCGATCCAGATGTCTATTCCGATCTCTTTGTATCCAGCCCTTTGTAGAATGTCTTTAACTTTCTGGTCATAAAATTCTCTTTCTTCGTTAAGGTTGCTGACGCTTGTTGCTCCAATTCTTGCTTGGTCAAAAATAAATGACAACCCTTCTTTTTTCTCTTTGTCCGGTGTGTGATGTTCGGGCTCTAAAATGTCGTCTATGTTGTGAGTTGCAACAGTTGTAACACCTTGGTTTTCTAGGTCATTTACCAACCGTTTCATTAATTCTGTTTTCCCAACATTGGGTGCAGATCCATTAACCGCCACTACTGTGTTGGATTGATCTTCAAGCAGTTCAATAATTTTTGAAGTGATTACCTTGACCCCTTCATCAAATCTGTATTCAGGAGTTTCAGGTCTTTCTCTTTCAAGATTGTTTTCGTTAATGGGGTTATTATTTTGCTCTAAATTCATTACTTTTTATTCTAGCAAATGTGTACTAATCAACATTTGACTTAATAAGTGTATATTGTATCTTACATATTAGTTAGTTACGTTTTTTACAGCAAGAGCCTGGCGTATGCTTTACCGTATTCTGCACTCGGCTTTTTACGGCCTCCTGCGTTTGCGCCTTAACTTTCATGCTGCAGCGGAGTTCTGTTTCGGATCGCCGAAAGATACGATAGCCACTACTTTTTTCACTTTCCTGGGCTTGGCAGGGTTTTCTGTTTTCTATCCCTCATTAGCCGAAAGCATACTTGTGCGATCCGGAGAAGTAATGGTGGCGGCAATGGCTCCGATAACCAGTCTTGAATACGCACCAGAGCTTCTGACTACTTTCATGTTGTTTGGAGTGCCGTTGACCATCTACTTTAATTTCACTTTCGACACAGATTAATCCAGAGCCCTGCCTCCTTCGCGAGGTGGGGCTCTACAGTTTAAGCTCAACCTTTCGGCCTTCAAGAAAATGTTAAGCACACGATTGCAGATAATGGCAAGTTAACTTCCTTGTTATACTAAATACAGTTATCAACTAACAAATTTTACTATTTATGGCAGATTTTGACACCATTACTCGAGATGAGTTGAAAGCAAAAATAGATAATGATGAAGATTTTGTGCTTGTCGATACTCTTGGGGATGAGTCTTACAACAGAGCACATCTTCCGCAGGCGATTAGTATCAGCGCACAAGATGACGATTTTGTTGCTAACGTAGAAGAGGAAGTGCCTGAAAAGGATACTGAAGTAATTGTTTATTGCGGAAGTTTTGACTGCCCGCTTAGTGATAACGCAGCTAATCAACTTACAGATGCTGGCTACGCTAATGTGGTTGACTACGAGGGAGGATTGAAGGATTGGGCTGAAGGAGGTTTTGAGCTTGAAGGAGAAGATGCGGAGGAGGTACGAGAAGGGTTGGTTGATGATGAAGAGTAAATACGCCAAATAAAGGTCAAGGTATAAAACTATAAGTATGTCTTGCAAACTAAGCCGTGCATTTTTTGCACGTGATACAAAGTTAGTTGCTAGAGATCTTGTGGGGACGTATCTAGTGCGAAATTTTGAAAGTGGGGAGACAAGCCGGTGGTTGATTACAGAAACGGAAGCATATCTGGGCGAAACAGATGAGGCATGTCATGCTCGGTTTGGTAAGACAGAACGAACTAAGGTAATGTACAAAAAACCCGGAATCATGTACGTGTATCTAATTTACGGCATGTATGACATGTTAAATATCGTGACGGCGAAAGAAGAGTGTCCGGAAGCGGTGCTGATACGAGGAGTTGAGGGTCATGACGGACCGGGGAAATTAACAAGAGATTTAAACATTACAAAGAAGAAACACAACGATGTCGAGCTTGGGGAGAAGGCGGGGGTATGGATAGAGAGGAGGAAAGAAGGGTTTGATGAAGGTAAAATAATAACCAAGCCTCGTATAGGAATTGATTATGCCGGAGATGAGTGGCGAGATAAACCACTACGTTTTTTGCGAAACAGTTGATTTTTGTGGTCAGTATAGTACTATTACTGTGTAAAAACACGATATAAACTAACTCCTAACAAGCAGAAGTTTTAATTATGGCTACCAAAGAAACAACCCAAGACGAAACCTTTGCGGTTATTGAAACCGGGGGTAAACAGTATGTTGTCCACGAAGGAGATGAAGTAGACCTGGAGAAATTAGATGTAGAGGAAGGTGAAGAGGTGGAATTTGATGCTGTGCTGGCAACTGGTGATGGTGATGATGTGTCTATAGGTACACCTGATGCCGACAAGGCAGTTATCGGAGAGGTAATCGAACACGGCAAAGGAGAAAAGGTGGAAGTGATGAAGTTTAAGCGTAAGAAAAACTACAAACGTGTTTATGGCCACCGCCAGCCGTACACTACAGTAAAAATTACAGATATCTCCTAAAATACCAAAACAAGCGGAGCGATTTGCCAGTAAGCGGACATAACTCACTACGGGTGTCCGCTTATTTTTATGTTGTAGAAAATAACCTAACTTCGACCTTCAAGGGCGTGGTGTAGAGTGTGGTCATCGATGTACTCCAGTTCTGTGCCGGTAGACAGGCCTCGACCCAGTGTAGATATATCAAAGTTATGTTTGCGGGCGATATCCTCCAGAAACCTAACAACAGTGTCGTGTACACGTTCTCCTTCCGGAGTGACACTGGTGGCAATAATCACTTCTTCAAGTTTGTCTTTGTAATATGTATTAATAATTTGTTTTAAATCTTCAAGATGAAGTGTTTCTTCGAGGTTGTCGTCGGTAAGTGATCCATGGCTTCCAAGCACAAAGTACATTCCGTTGTACTCGCCAGTTTTCTCTATGGCTTCCAGATCCATATCTGTCTCAACAATAAGCAGGCGTGACCAGTCGCGTTCTTCGTCTCTGGCTATTTCGCTTTTGGTTTGTTCCTCATGATTTTTCTGAAAGTATTGGTGAGTTACTTCACAGCGGGTGATACTGCTGTGTAAGTTTTTTATTTCCTTAGCCAGCTCTGAGGCAAAGCTCGGACCGCGAGATAGCAAAAAATATACAAATCGCTTTGCCTGACGCGGTCCAATACCGGGGAAGTGTTTAAATGCATTTGTGATACGTTCACGCGGATCCATGGCGGTTTAGAAAGCTTCTTCAAGACTATCATCTGCTTTTTCGGAATCGATGGATTCAAAGTCGTCTGTTTCGATAGGCAGGAAGCTTGTCTTCTCGTCATCAAAGAAGAGATCGATTTTTCCGGTTGGACCGTTACGGTGTTTCTCAATTAGTATCTCTGTGATGTTATCGTGTTCCTCTTCGTTTTCTTTGTATTTGTCATCGTTATGAATAAACATGACCACATCTGCATCCTGCTCAATGGACCCGGAGTCTCGCAAGTCAGACAAGCGAGGCCGATCTTGGCGTTGTTCGACCGCTCGAGATAACTGGGAAAGTGCCACTACCGGCACTTCGATTTCTTTGGCCAACATCTTCAGTGATCGAGAAATCTCAGTAATCTGGAACACCATCGAATCAGAGTTCTTAGCTCGACCGGTTGGCAGCATTAACTGAAGATAATCAACGATGATAAGATCCAGGTCCTCTTCACGTTTTAGCCGGCGAGCTACTGACCGCATGCGAATAATGTTGTTACCGGGTTGGTCGTCAATGAATACCGGAGCCTGGGAAAGAGAGCCTAGGGCGTCTCGTAGTTGTTGAAACTCTTGATCTGCTCGCACTTTACCGGTTCGTAGCTTCCAAGCGTCAACTCGAGACTCAGCCGCAAGCATACGGTCAACCAGTTGCTGGCTGCTCATCTCCATTGAGAATATACATACCGATGAGTCATGTCCGGTTGCGGTTTGTCGAGCTATGTCCAGAGCCAATGAGGTTTTACCCATAGAAGGACGGGCGGCCAGAATAACCAGGTCGGACGGCTGCAGGCCGGAAAGTTTGTCATCAAGTTTTGGAAATCCGGTTGGTACACCGCGCAGTTCATCGTCGTCGGCTTCATTAAGCTTCTCAATTCGCTCAAAGGCACCTTCCAGTTCGCCACTTAAAGCAACATAATTATCCCGTGATCCATCACTCGTAATATCGTAAACTTGCTTCTCAGCTTCATCGAGAATATCCTCGAGATCACCGGATTCTTCAAAACCTAGCTGAGTAATATCACCGCCAGCTTTGATAAGCTCACGCATCATATGCTTTTTGTAAACAATATCGGCGTAGTGCTCAATATTGGAGGCAGACGGAACCGTGTCTACAATCTCTGTTAGGTATTCGCTGTCACCAATGTCTGTGAGGACTTCGTATTCTTCAAGTTTGTCAGAAAGAGACAACAGATCGATGGCGGTTCCGTCCGAGAACAGCTCCAGCATTGCTTCATAGATCTCTCCATGCTTGCTGGCGTAAAACATTTCTGGCCGAATACGTTCCACCACATCATGAAGTGCGCTTTCTCGAAGCATGATCGAGCCAAGGAGTGCCTGCTCGGCATCAAGACTGTGAGGTGGTACGCGGAGATTTTCTTTACCAGAAGTCATACATTTAGATGGTAGCACAGTAAGATCTCGACAAATTTAATAACTCGTGGAGGAGTATGTGTAAAAAGTGTGTACTACCAAAGGGTGGTCTAGGTGGGGTTAGCTATTTTTGGCAGGCAAAAGACGAAATCCTTCGTCGGTGTCTTTTATGGTATATCCTTTATTTTTAATTTTGTCACGAAGCTTATCGGCTTTCTCGAAGTTTTCATTTTTCCGAGCATCCTTTCGTTCTTGTGCAAGTTTTTGGACTTCAGCCGGAATATTAATCTCTGGAGGGTTGGCAAGGTCAAGGCCGAGAACTGAATCGAAAAACAGCAGTGTAGCAGCTTTATCTTTATCTTCTATACTCAAGTCACCGATAAGATCCCACAAGACGGACAGTGCTTTTGGGGTATTTAGGTCATCATTTATTGCAGCAATGAATTCATCTTTGTATTCTTCATCAACACCACCGCTTTCTGCTTCGTTGGTGCGCATGAACTCGTACAAACGACGAAGGGCATTCTCGGCTGACGTGAGTGCTTCCCAGGAGAAATTCATTTTTGTACGATAACGGGCACTCAAAAGATGGTAACGATAGGCGAGTGGACTAAATCCTTCCTTTTCAATAGTTCGTAAGTAAATAGTGTTACCAATCGACTTCGATATTTTCTCTTCTTTTATGGTCATGAAGTCATTATGAAGCCAGTATTTAGCCATGGTTTGGCCGGTTGCGGTTTCACTTTGAGCTATTTCATTTGTGTGATGGACCGGGATGTGATCAATGCCACCGGTGTGAATGTCGAATGAGTCACCCAAATACTCTTTACTCATTACCGAACACTCTATGTGCCAACCAGGGAAGCCTTGTCCCCACGGGCTGCTCCATCCGAGTTCGTCATCAAATTTCCAGAGTGCAAAATCACGCGGATTACGCTTTTGCTCATTCTCTACGCGCTGCTGAATATCTTCATCTGATGATATCCCTCCGGCCAGTTTGCCATAATCCTCGAGCTTGCTTGTATCAAAGTACAGTCCGTCTTCTGTTTCATAGACTACCTCTTTTTCTTCCAAGGTTTCTATAAATGCGATGTCTTCATCAACATGTTCTGAGGCTTTTGGGAATCGGTCTGGTTGCTTGATATTGAGCTTATCGAGATCTTCTTTAAATATCTGTGCGTATTTTTCCCCAAGCTCCTTCATTGAGGCAAGTGTTACCGGCAGGCCTTCTTTTTTCAACCCCTTGGTCATTTTATCCTCACCAACATCTCCGTCTGATACTAGATGGCCGACATCGGTTATGTTAATGATTTGCTTTACGGTGAATCCGTTTATCTCAAGTGTGCGTCGCAGTACATCGACAAATACGTATGCTCGAAGATTTCCTATATGCTGAAAGTCATACACGGTTGGGCCACAGTTGTACATCCGTACCGGCTTACTCTCATCAATCGGAGTAAAGACCTCCTTCTCTCGCGACATGGTGTTGTAGAGACGTAAAGGCGGTCCTTGGTATTCTGTATTGTGATTGGTTGATTGTGATTCTGTCATAACCACTCCTTGTAATAAAAGTAAGAAAGAAAGATTACTACAAGCGCAAGCATCGCTCCTACGATAATCCAGAAGTCGTATGGGTGGCCGATTATAGGGGTGGCTTGGGTATCCATACCAAACACTGACGCCATTAAGGATAACGGAAAGGTGAGGAAGGCCATAATGGTGAATATCTTCATTACCTCATTCTGACGGGTGGTAAGTAGTGAATCATTTGTTTGTTTGAGTTCACCTAGTATCTCCCTTAGTTGGTTGAGTTTTGTGTTGACTCGTTTGTACTCACCGTGAATCCGTTTAAGTCTGTACTGGAAGTCATCACCCAAAAGCTCTCTTCCGGCTGCTTCCAAAGATGGCAGTACGGATTTATGGTCCGCTAGTATCTGGTTAATATCCAAAAGCTCACGGTTTGCTCTGGATAAAGCTGTTACCATTTCTCGGTGATTGCCCGAAAAGATTTCGCGTTCAAGCTTTCGGAGCTCGTGTTCATCAACCAAAAGCTCGTCGTTAACAGATCGGTACAGTCGAGACAGCAGGAAGTATAGTAGGTACCCTGCGTGTTCGCCAATAGAGGAGTTGTTTAATACCGTGTTTGCTTCAACCTGCCGCTCAAGATCGGTAATGACGGGGATTTCTTCGTAGCTAATACTAATCAATGTTTTTTTGGTAACAATACAGTCAATTTCGCTACTTCTTATTTTGCCCTCTACCAGGACAGGGAAGTGCAATACTACATATACATATGAATCGAATATGTCTACCTTGCTGGCAACATTTTTGGAAAGTATTTCTTCAGCTGTACGCAGATGCAAGCCGTGCTTTTCTCCAATTGTTTCGGCTTGTTGAGTGCTTGGTGCAGTAATATGTTGCCATGTAAGGCCGTCAGCTGTGTGAATTGTCTTCATGTGTAAGTTAAGTATAGCATTCTTGTTATCTGCAGGGTATTTGTGTTGCGATATAACGGTTAATATGGCACACTATTAGATGGTGACTTTTTCAAATAACAAGACAAAAACTGCAATTGGCGCTGTGTTTTTTTCAGTGCTTATTTTTGGTGCTGGATTTTATTATGGTAATGTTCATCAGCTTGAGCACGGAAATAATGCGAACACAGTTGCCCCTCGAGGCGAGATAAGTCAAGATGCTAACTTCGGCACTTTTTGGGAGGCCTGGAGTGTCTTGAATGAAAAGTTTGTACCGGCTAATCCTTCATCCGGAACAAGCACTTCAACAACCACTGACCAAGAACGTGTGTATGGAGCCATTCAAGGAATGACAGAATCGCTCGGTGATCCATACACTCTCTTCTTACCACCAAGCGAGAACGAGGTATTTGAAGGTAATATACAAGGAGAGTTTGGTGGTGTTGGAATGGAAGTAGGTCAACGTGATGGGGTACTGACAGTTATTTCGCCACTCCCGGATACGCCAGCACAAGAAGCCGGTTTGGAGCCTAATGACAAGATTTTATCGATTGGCGGAGAAAGTACTGAAGGTATGTCTGTGCAGAACGCTGTACAGCTTATTCGTGGAGAAAAAGGAACAGATGTTGAGTTAACCATCCTTTCAGAAGGAAGCCAAGAACCGCGAGAGGTTGCGGTAACTCGCTCAACAATTCAAATCCCAACAATTGAAACAGCCGAAACTAACGAAGCATATGTGATTGCACTTTATAACTTTTCGGCTAAATCACCAGAGGCGTTTCGAAATGCACTACAAGAGTTTGAGCAGTCAGGAAAAGATAATCTGGTCATAGACTTACGCGGTAACGCTGGCGGATTCCTGCAAGCGGCCGTTGATGTATCCAGCCACTTTGTTGATAAAGAAAAGGTGGTGGTGCGGGAATCTTTTGGAGACAAGCGTGATCCGCGAGTTCATCGCTCAAACGGATACGATCTGGTGAGCGAAGATACCAATGTAGCTGTTTTGGTAAACGAAGGGAGTGCCTCCGCTTCCGAGATTGTAGCCGGAGCTTTACGAGATCACGGTGTAGCCAGGTTGTTTGGTACCAGTACTTTTGGTAAGGGTTCAGTCCAGGAACTTGTAGAGCTTTCTGATAACACGGCCTTGAAGGTGACTGTCGCTCGGTGGTTTACGCCAGATGACACCTCAATTTCCGACGGAGGGCTTGAGCCCGACGTTACGGTGGAAGTCCCTGAAGAGGAGGAGCAAAGCCAAGCGAGTGTTACAGGAGACTTGATCGACTCACAGCTTCGTGAAGTTATAGAAACACTTACTAGTAATAGTCAGTAATTTACGTATGGAAGTTATACTCTTAGAAGACGTACCGAATGTAGGAAAAAAATACGAGCAACATGAAGTAGCTGACGGCTACGGAACCAACTATTTGATTCCTCGTGGATTAGCGCGAGTTGCAACAGAGGAAAACATAAAGAAGTATGAAAACGAACGAGAGCAAGCCAGAGAGGCACGGCGTAAAGAGAAACAAAAACAAGCTGAAAAACTTGACGAGCTTGAAGGTGAGCTAATTACAATTACCGCTAATGCAAATGAGCAAGGAGGATTGTTTGCTGGGGTAACAAAAGAAACCATAGCTAAAGCCGTAAACAACCAGACCAGCCTTACGATAGAGGCTGAAGATGTCCAGCGTGATGATCCTATAGACAAAGTAGGCGAGTACACCGTGGACATATCTATCCTCGATGCGGAAGCAACTGCTGACCTTGAAGTGGTGGCTGAGTAACCAGAAACTTTCGAATCCAATAAAAAAACATCCGGGTAGCCCGGATGTTTTAGTTTGCAAGATTTAAAAAATGTATATACAACCCTTAAGCCGGAAGTACGTCGACGAATTTTTTCTTCTTTACAGATCCATCAAACGCGGTTCGGTTCTTTTCGCGGAAGCGGACTGTGCCGTCGGTTTCTGCAAATAACGTGTGATCTTTTCCGACACCAACGTTCTTTCCAGCCATGATCTTCGTACCACGCTGACGAACAATGATAGCGCCAGTTTTAGCTGCCTCTCCGTCAGATAGCTTAATACCTAAGTACTGCGGATTTGAGTCTTGTAAGTTTTTTACTGCTCCTCCTTGTTTTGTCTGTGCCATAGAATGCGTGTATTATTTACACATGCAAAGTATACGCGAATTTATCAGTTTATTCAAGCGTAAATTCCGCCATTTACCACTTGATGTGGTGATAGTGGTTGTTATGTGTTTGGTGGGGGTTGGATCTTTTGCGCTTGGGTGGCTGGCTCATGCTACAAACACCACAAAGAGTATACAGGTAGAAGAGATAAACCTCCCGGCACAGTCAGCTACAGCTAATGCTGCAAACGAAAATGGCTCAGAAGACGATACGCAAGCGCAAGAAGGGAAGGTGTTGGTGGGATCTGAAAACTCGGATATTTTTCACTTTCAATGGTGCAGTGGTGCTCAAAGGATCAATGAAGAAAACAAAGTATATTTTTCTGATCGAAAACAAGCTCGAGAGGCAGGTTATACTCCAGCCCAAAACTGCCCTGGTTTAACAGAATGATTAATTAAAGATAATACATACTTATCATGAATAATCTCAGACGCGAAGTTACAGTAGTTATGCTTGGATCGGTGATACTGCTTTCCGGTGTGGCAGGTTTGTTCTTGCCGTTTATGCCGGGAATACTACTTATTTGTATGGGAGTATTACTTATTGCTACCGTATGGAAAACATTTGATGAATGGCTTGAGAAAAATGCCGACCACTATCTTGCAGAATATCCAGACGTAAAAGAGAAGCTACAACTTGCTCGCAAAAAAATTAACAACTTCTCACAACAGCTGTAGTTTCGTATTGACATTTTGTCTTACAGTTGTATTATCTAGGTGATGCTAGAAGATCTATTAGGTGTTGGCAAAACTTTTTTGCGAGTCCTGGTTAAGGTGGTACTAGGAATGATCGTAGTACCGCTGGGTATTTTTGTTAGTGAAGTTAAGCCCGGCTGGGAAGAGGCGAATACCACAGTTAAAGTAGTTACCGGCACACTACTGGCTCCTGTAGTTGTGTTTTTGATGGTTGCCGCTCCGTGGTGGGAGGATTTTGAGATCGAAGGTTAGAGTATTGACCTTTTATATTTAAATTGTTTGGTTTACAAAAACAATATTTTCAGGATATGTAAAGAATAGGGAAGGGAGGTGGTTATTCTTCCAGTTGATCTCCGCCGTGGTGCTTATTGTGAATGTCTTGCAGCTGTTTGTCGGTGACGTGTGTGTAAACCTGCGTAGCGGTTATAGATTCATGACCAAGAAATTCCTGCAGGACACGAATATCGACACCTTTTCGCAGAAGGTTTGTAGCAAATGAGTGCCGCAGCACGTGCGGTGTGGTATTTTTTGGCAGTCCGACCTGAATTGCATATTTTTTTACTTTTTTCTGTATGGAACGGTCAGTCAGACGGCGAGAGGATCCACTTGGGCCGCGATAGCTTATAAAGAGGGCCGGATAATCATCGTCGCGAGTGTTAAGGTATTTTTTAAGCCATTTGAGAGCACGGTCAGAGAAGTAAACAGTACGCGTTTTGTTACCCTTACCGGTAACGCCTAACTCCAAACTATCTTCATCCAGAGAGCCCTCTACTTGTTTTTTATCAAGAGAAGTAAGTTCGGAAATTCGCAGTCCGGTAGAAAAGAAAGTCTCAAGAATGGCTCGATCTCGCAGGCCGGTTTTCTTTGATGTGTCCGGGGCGGCAAACAACTTCTTTAGCTGGTCTAAGCTTAGGTTTCGCACTTCGTCGCCGCTGTCATCCTTCGGTAGCGTGATTTTATCGGGAGGGAGGGCGGTTATGTCTCGGGCGGCAAAAAAGGAAAGTAAGCTACGCAGGCCAATAAGGTAACGCTGCTGAGTACTGCGAGTCAGGCCTTCAGAACTATTATCATTGTCGGTATAACGAGCTAAAAATATACGATACTTCCAAACATGATCTTCGGTAAGTTCGTGTGGCTTTAAGTCTTCAAGGTCATTATCTTTCAGCCAGGAGAAGAAACGCTTCAGGAAACGAGCATAGTTTTCCTGGGTGGTAGAGGAAAGACCTTTCTCAACGTCTATCCAGTCGAGGTAGTCATGAAGGTGGTCTGGTATCGGTGTATTGCTTTTCTGCATATAGGTACACTCATTATAGTACATACCTCCCTAAAACACTTATTTACTTAGAGAAAGCGAAGTTATTTCTCTCTGTATATAAAGAAGGTTCCACCTCCTTCCTTTGCGTCGTATCCTTCCTCTTTTATATATTGCTTGTTCTTTTTTGGCCTCGTCTTTTTTGTTTTCGGTCTAATTTTTTATACCTTTCTCGCCTTTTTATTTGATTTATCTGTTTTATAAATC
>CAYVKO010000005.1:11619-15739 GCA_964452185.1 uncultured Candidatus Saccharibacteria bacterium | reverse complement strand
CTTCAATATTATGAGTGATGGCATCAATTCCATACACTCGAGTATACTCCCAAACCACACCTGAAGGCTCAATCACGAATGTATTAATCTGTTCGCTAAGATGATTATCATATGTTTGCGATACGGTGTTTTTGGCAGATTTCGCGTGAGAAATGATCGCATCCTTGCTAACGTTGTCTCTAATACTAAATCCGCTCAGTGTCAGAACTAACACAGCTACGATGATTACTACGAGAAATTGTATAAGTCCGCGATTATCATTGCGCATCATACTGCTTATTATAATAGATTTAGTTTTGTAAGTACTTCATTGGATCCAAATACCCTTCAAGTGGAGCTACTGGAATACGTGCTTGTGCACAGTTAGTGTTGTCTTTGACCTCTCCGAGTCGTCTTACATTTACATCACCGCTAACATATGTTGTCAAGTGAAGGTGTGGGCCGGTACTGTATCCGGTATTTCCGGAGTATCCAATTGTGTCACTGGCGCTTACTGATTCGCCCTGAGATGCTGTCACATCAGACAGATGCCCGTATAAGGTGGATAGATCATTATTGTGCTCTATGAGTACCCACTTGCCATATGAGGAGCACCCCTGAATTCTGTCTGTATTACCGGTGGCTTGAACTACTCCGCTTGCGACTGCTTGTACGGGTGTGCCGACAGATACGCCAAAGTCAGTACCATTATGGAACGGGCGTCCGTATGCTTCCGGGTTGCGTTGGGCGAACTCCGAACCTCCAAACTGCTGGGTTATATTAGTGGATTCTACAGGCCAAGAAAATGTTGTGTCGCCCTGATCAGGAACTTCCTCATCGGATACGGTACTTTGCAGCTGCTCTTCAAAGTTGCGGAGTTCACGTTCGAAAGCCTCCTTTTGTTCACGTTTTTCTGCTAATAAATCTTGATATCTGGAAGCCTCTCTGTTTGTTTGCTCTAGCAATTCTTCTTTTTGTGACTGCTGACTGGCCACTTGCTGTTGTCGGCTTGTGTATCTTTCTCGCAGTGAAACCAGCCTGTTTTTGTCTTTTTTGGCTGCAGCTTGTTTACTTTCTATATTTTCTTTTAAGCTTTGAGTTTTCTCAAGACGATCCCGCAGATGGACTTGTATCTGCTCAAGTTGATCGCCGCGTTGCCAGGCTGAAGCCAGGCTGTCTGCCGAAAGCAGAGTTTCAACCAGTGTTTGGGAGTCCGTTTTTTGAACTGCCCGGACGGCTTCTTTGAGGGACTCCTTTTGTTTTTCCAATTGCTTCCTGGCCTCTTCTGCTTGGGTTTGCAATTGCCCAATGCGTTTTTGTACATCTGTAATTTGTGCTTGCGTTTCTTGAGTTTGAGCCCGAAGGCTGCTTATGGAAGCATTTAAGTCAGAAATAGTATCCTGCAGGCTAGCTGACTGCTGGCGTTTACTATTAAGGTCTTGCTCATACTGGTTTATCTCCTGTTCTAATGCTTCAATACGACTGCTTCGCTCTTCTATGCGTTTCTCTAACTCTCCTTCGTTAAGGTCTTCTTGTGCCTGTGCAGGTATACCAAAGGTTGCAAGCCCCAAAAGCAGGATGATAAGTATTGATTTTTGAAAGTGATTCCACATATGTATAACCTACATCGCCTCAAGTTTTTCGATAGCTGACTTGATTCGATTGATTGTATTTTCTTTTCCTATTACGGAAGCTATAGCGAATGGGCCTGGAGATTGTTCTTGACCGGAAAGCGCAAATCGCATTGGCCACAATACATTACCTCGGCCTATATCGCTAGCGTATTCCCATACACTGTCTTTTACGTTATCAGGTGTAAAGTTATCTGCGTCAACTTCCGTAAGTAGTGTAATGACTTCTTGTAGATATTCGGCTGTTGTTTCCGGATCGTCATCGTCCCACGTCAGATCATCGGCGCTGTATTCAGGAGCTTCAAAAAGGAATTCTACTTCTCCGGATTCAGCTAACTCAACCACGTCTTCCATAATCTCGGTTCGTTCTCGCAGTATAGGCAAAGCGGCACGAAGACGGTCAGGAGAGTACTCCGGCAGTGTTTTTATATCTTCCGGCAAAAAGTATCGGACTTGATCATAAAACTCTTCTTCACTTAGTGATTTTATATGTTCTCGGTTTACCCAGCGCAGTTTTTCGAGACTAAAGACAGCCGGGCTCTTCTGAACCCGCTCAAGTTCAAACGCCTCAATCAACTCTTCAACAGTGAATATCTCTTGATCGTGTGATGGGTGCCAACCCAGCAGCGCTAAATAGTTTATCATACCCGAAGCTAACACCCCTCGTTCCTTAAATTCTGTAACGGCTGTAGCGCCGTGCCGCTTGGAAAGCTTTTCTTTGTCTGACCCCAGGATCAGCGGCATATGCGCATAAACGGGCCTCGGAGCATCTATCGCTTCCATAAGTAGTAGTTGTCGAGGCGTGTTAGAGATATGTTCATCTCCCCTGATTACGTGCGTAACATTCATTTCAAAATCATCTATCACTACAGCAAAGTGATACAGTGGCTCAGTTAGACTTTTGGCTATAACAAAATCACCCAGGTCATGGGTATCCATGGAAACGTCACCTCGAATGACATCAGTAAACTCAATTGTCTTGTTTGGGTTGTTAAATCGAATCACCTCATCTCTTCCCTCTTTTGAATCAGATTCATCAGAAAAATAAGCGTGTCCTGAGTCGAGAAGATCCTCCAAATATGTTTTGTAGATATCTGATCGTTCGCTTTGTGCATATGGTCCGTCGTAGTCAAGATCGAGCCAGTCTAGACTTTCCTTGATGTCTTCGGCGTACTCTTCCTTGCTCCTCTCTTCGTCGGTATCTTCAAAGCGAAGAACCATCCGCCCATCGTGCTTTTGTGCATATAACCAGTTGAACAGCGCTGTGCGTGCGCCTCCTACATGCAACTTCCCTGTCGGACTTGGAGGAAATCTAGTTACTACGTCGTCTGATGTATTTAAGTCATTTGACATATTTATTCTTCGTGTTGTTCTGATATATGAAGTAGTTCGTTTGCAATGGTATCGGCTGCATCCAAGCGTGCAAAGTCTGAGGCTGCCTGTGTCATGCTTTTATACATATCAGGGTTACCCATTATTTTGTCGATTTCAGACATTAGAATATTATCACTTATATTATCTTCTTCAATGACTTCGGCGGCTCCGGTACGGGCGTACGCGTAGGCATTCTTTCGTTGGTGATCGGCGTGAGATGCATCAAGCGGGATCAGGATGGATGGTACAGCCCAAGCGGCAATCTCAAAAATTGTTGAGCCAGCTCGGGAAATAACCACGTCAGCAGCTCCGGCAGCCATTCGCAAAGCTACAGCGTCCAGAAAGCCAAACGGTTTGTAGCGTTCCTGCAGTGATTGTTTATGGCGTGGCAGTTCAGAAAACAGAAACTCCGTGGTTTGTTCCACTCCCGTCATATTTTCGGGTCCGGCTTGGTGGATTATGTAGTAGTCTTCCAGCAGTTCTGGTAACGCTTCTAGAATGACGCTGTTAATTGTCTGTGAACCCTGCGATCCTCCAATGACGAATATAACAGGAATATCTTCTTCTATGTCCAGATATTCTCGTGCGCCAGATAGGGCGGGACGAGCTATGTCTGACCGAATAGGATTACCGGTAAGAACCACTTTATCTTCCGGGAAATGATCTACAGCGTCGGGAAACGATATGGCTACTTGAGTGGCGAATCCTCCAGCCCATTTGTTCACACGGCCCGGTATGCTGTCTGATTCATGTATCAGGACAGGGATTCGCAAGATGCGTGCTGCTACCAGTACAGGAAAGCTTGCATACCCGCCTTTTGCAAATACTACATCCGGATAAATAGCAAACACGGTCCACAAAGACTGTAGTATCCCCCAGGCTGTCTTAAAGAGTCCAAAGAAGTTTTTGATGGAGGCATACGTTCGTCGCTTGCCGGCAGAGATGGACCGAAAGTCTATGTCATGTTTATTCAAGTATTCTCGGTTGTAAGGAGTAGGGGCCAGATAGTAAAGCTCAGGATCATGAAGCAACTTCCTCTCTTCTGCTTGATTATATATACTCTCAGCTACCGCCATAAGTGGGTAGAAATGGCCGCCGGTACCGCCTCCTGTGAGTACTATCCGCATCGTTTTTCT
>CAYVKO010000005.1:0-11519 GCA_964452185.1 uncultured Candidatus Saccharibacteria bacterium | reverse complement strand
GCGAGAGCGATAAACAAGCAGATAAGAATAACTGCACCAACAAACCCCCACTCTTCTGCGAATACCGCAAAAATAGAGTCGCTAATGGGTTCAGGTACAAAGTTAAATTTTTGGATACTCTGCCCCATTCCTCGCCCAAACCACTGTCCGGATCCTACTGCAATAAGAGATTGTTTTATTTGATATCCGGCACCAAACGGATCACTGGCCGGATTCAGAAAAGTGGTAATTCGCTCTTGTACATATGGACGAAACCAGGCTAAAACGCTGATTCCTGCAATGGAAGCCAAAAGCACACTACCTATGTGGGTCCATCGTGCTCCGGCAGCTATAAACATGGCTCCGGCTGTTAAGGCGATAACCAGGAAGCTCCCAGTATCTGGTTGTGCCAAAAGAACTATTCCCACCAAGCCAAGAAGAATCACAAATGGCACAATTCCGTAAGACACAGTTTTTATTTTGTCGCCGATGTGAGCACTCCAGCCGGCGCAGTAGACAACAAACCCAATCTTCAGTAGTTCGGCTGGTTGAAATGTGGCAAAACCGAGATCTATCCAGCGAGCAGCTCCTCCGTGTGTATACCCAAGGCCGGGTATAAAAACGAGCGCGGTAGCAATTAGGGAGAAAATAAAGAAAGGAAGCGCTATCTTCTTCCAGTATTTATAGTCTATTTGTGACAACACGGCCATTGCGGTCAGACCACCAACGACTCCAAAGAGAAACTGACGTACTGCAACAGCTGTAAGGTTCAATCCTTCAGTGGCATACAATCCAAGTGAGGCTGAGATGAATATGAAAAACCCCATCGCCACGAGAGTGATGGTAAGGTACAAGAATAATTGATCTGTTTTGTGGGGTTGTTTAGCCATTCCTAAATATTTTTACTCCTACTTTTAAAGGCTTAAGAGTGCGATAACCGTTCCGCTCATTGCACAAATAATGCTGACTACCCAGTATCGCATCGTCACTTTTGTTTCCGACCAGCCGATAGCTTCAAGATGATGATGCAGCGGTGCGGCGATAAAGACTTTCTTTCCTCGCAAGCGCTTGGAAACAACTTGGATTAGACTTGAGGCAGTGGTAGCGACTAGCGGTAAGGCAATAATCGGCAGCACCAAGACTTGATTGGTGAGAAAAGCAATAACGGCTAGCGTGGTCGTAAGAGCCATGGTTCCGGTTTCTGCCATAAAGAATCGGGCCGGTGGAATGTTAAACCACAAGAAAGCAAGAATACCGCCAACTATCACGAAACATAAGGCTGCCAGGTCTACCATTCCAGTGGCGAATGCAATGATTCCGTATGCACTAAAACAAGCTGCAAACACACCGCCGGCCAAACCGTCCAGCCCGTCAATCACACCGCCGGAGTACGTAGCCATCATGACGAAAATAAAGAACGGGATGAACCATAGCCCAATGCTAACCGATATTCCTGCAAACGGTATGAATATACTGGAAATACCAATTTTGGAGTAGAACCACCAGCCACCGATAGCGCCCATTCCACCCACTACGGCAAGTCGTTTTTTTAAGGATAATCCTCCAGGTACATAATCAGAACCGCCAGAGGCTTCCAACCAGTCATCGATCATGCCTACAACAGCACCAACAGTGAGGGTAAACAACGGAAGCCAGGTTTGTTCTCGGCTCAGGAAGTTAATTGTTTCGCTGATTGAGTCGTTTACGTAAGTAAAGGCTACGAACAATGCTGTGGTGGCTAGTACTGCCAACCATATAATACTTCCACCCATCCTCGGTGTTCCAACATCTCTGTCTTCATACAGCTTGTTGTAGACGGGGGTTTCGTTTCCTTGCATGTCTACTTTGCCGGACTCTTTCTTCCACATCTTGTGTTCGTACAGCAGATTGGTGATCAGCGGTGTAATTGCTATACCCACAAAGAAAGCAGCTGTGGCCGGAGCAAAAACAGCAATAGCGTTGATTGTGGTTGGGTCAAGTACCATGCTAATTTCTCATTTGGTTAATTTGTATTCTCATTATCTTTCTCTGTTAAGTACGTCTGTGTTGCCTGATACAGATCGTGCACATCCTCAAACCGACCTTGCTTTGAAGAGCCGAGTACTGAAATCACAACCGGTCGATCATTAATGGTGAGGCTGACTGCCAGATTGCCGCCGGCGAGTGTGGTGTATCCTGTTTTTGATCCGGATACGTTAGGAAACCTGTCTATCCATGAGTTTGTGTTGTGAGCTGTGTATGAAGCTCCTTCCAGAGACGTGAACTGAGAAGTTTTACGAGTAGTCGCTTCCATTATAGACCTGTCAGTTTCAGTAATATGGTCTAACAGTTTTGCCACATCACGAGCTGTACCATACCCACCGCTGATGAGCGTTTCGTTAAGGTCAAGTCCGGATGGGTTGAAAAAGTACGTGCTCTCTAAGTCAAGACTGCTCGCCTTATCATTCATGGCTTCAACGAACTTATCAGCGTATCCATCTTTTGGATTTTCGCTGCCGGCGGCAGCCACAGCACGAGCCGCATCGTTTGAAGACTCAATCAACATAAAGGATATCAGATCACTTAATTTCCATGTTTCGCCAATACGCAATCCTTGATCTCCCAAAGCATCCAGGTGCTGCTCACTGATAACAGCTTGCGGATCATTTTCATCGGCATTTTGGTTTGTCGCTACCAAGGCGGTCATAAGCTTGGTGAGTGATGCCAGCGGTCGTTCCTTGTCTGGTCGTTTGGCAAATATAGCTTCATTATGTGCAGCGTCCCACACAACAGCAGCTTCTGCTTCAAGCCGGATGGTAGAGAAAGTCACTTCCCGGCTTTGTGTCGAAGAATCCGTGTCTTCTTCTGTTTGTACGGTGGTAGTAGAATTTGTGCTGGTACTTGTGTCACCTTGAGTTGAGCTGCCGCTTCTATCGTTTGTTGTGGTCCCCACAGGCGTGGTCGTTGGCTGAAATGCCGCCGCTTGGTTGTCATTATTGCTTTGAGAGATGCTGTCAGCAGTGGAGGCAAAGTAGCCTAAAGACACAGTAATGATCAACCCAACCAAAAACCCGACCTTCAAACGCCAGTTTGATTTCACAGCCTGCATTGTTGTTGGGATGTAGTTCATCATATGTAATTATACCTTTTATTCTTTTTGCTCGGATGTTTCAGCCATTACTTCATCCTCTTCTATGAACTCCGTAAGCTTTTGTCGGGTGGCTTTGTAATCAGGCAGTTCTTTTTTGTCCGTAACGCCCAGATGAGCCAGTGCATCTGAAGTGAGTTTATATGCTCGACCAGCTTTGCCTTTTTGTTTGGTGATCAGTCCGCGAGTAGAAAGATTTCGCAGTACAGCTCGAGAATTTACCCCGCGAACAAAATCTATCTTCGCTTTTGAAACCGGCGCTAGATATGCCACTAACGCCAAAGCTTCTGACTGAGCACTCGTAAGATTTGAGTCCACCTCCTCCCTTTTGGCTTTTTCTATCAACTCACTAAACTCGTTGTCTGTAACCATCTCTACAGCTCCTTCTTTTTGAATCAAAGAAACGCCTCGGTCCTCAAGTTCTTTTTTTAGTTTGGAAATAACTTGTCTTGCTTTTTCTGGATCAACTTCACAAATTTCAGCGAGCTCACTCACTTGTACTGGTTCGCGTTTGTAAAAAAGAATGCTTTCAATTTTGGCGGTTATGTAGTCGGTGTTCATGACTGGTGTGTGTGAACATGAATTTCGGCAAAGGTATCAGACTGTTTTGCTCTAACCCTCCCTTCCTTTATCAGTTCAAGAATAGCCACAAAAGACACCACTTGATGATGTTTCTGGTCTGAGTGGGTAATAGAAGAGAAAGAGGCGCTGTTTACTCGGCCCAAGCGGTCCCGAAGCCTTTTGATCTCATTGTCCAGAGATATTTTGGTCTCAACTTCGGCGGTTGGTAGGCTTTCTTTTGGTAAGGAAACTACACACTTTTCGGCTTGCTCACGAAGCTTTTCTTTTGTGAGTGTACTGCCGGGGGCGAAGATGTCACTGTAGTCTTTGTTGTTTGATTTCGGATGGAAGTACGGAGAATCTCCAAATATGTCAGCAAGATTTTCCGCCTTTTCTTGCATTGTCTTGTAAGCGCGAAGTCGGTCCTCCAGCTCATTAATCTCAGCCGATTCATCCTCGGATATGTCAGGGTCTGGCAGCAGTGATTTTGACTTTACCAGTACGAGAGTGGAGGCAATCCGAACAAACTCTATCTGATTATGAATCGTGTCGCCGTTCTCAACAATAAAATTCAGATAGTCATCAGTTACCTTAGCCAATGAAATATCGTTGATGTACAGTTCTCGTTTTTGAATGAGCGACAGTAACGTATCCAGAGGACCTTCAAAGGAGTTGGTTTGTACCACGAAGTCTGTCTTCATGACGTAATTTATTGATCTTCATCTTCGATCTCTTCAATGGATAAGCCGAGTTCTTCTAAGTGGCCTTCATCCAGTGGTGATGGAGCTTCCATAAGCGGATCGCGTGCTTCGCCGGTTTTAGGGAACGCCGTGACTTCACGGATGTTCGGTTCACCGGCAAGGATCATCGCAATCCGGTCTATACCCGGAGCGAATCCGCCGTGTGGCGGAGCTCCGTACTTAAATGCTTCCAGCATATGCCCGAAGCGTTCTTGTTGTTCTTTTTCGTCTACTCCAAGTAGTTCAAAGACACGCTTTTGAACTTCCGGCTTATGAATTCGGATACTACCAGAAGAAAGTTCGTATCCATTGAGTACCAGATCATATGCATTCGCACGGATAGAAAGCAGCTCTTCTTCGGACAAATCATCGCTCAAGAAATCCTCCTCGTCTTCTGGCTTTACTGAACAGAACGGATGGTGCATCGACTGGATTGAATCGTCATCGGTTTTTTCAAACATTGGAAAGTCAAGCACCCAAGCAAACGCCAGCTCGTCGTCATTGTCTTTGTCATCTCGTAGGTCGGGTTTGTCGTTACCGTACTCTTCCATTGATTCCTTGTACGTAAGGCGCGGGAAAGGCTCTTCTTTTATTTCCTTCTCCGGGAAGAGTTCTTTAACGAGCGTGATGAACATCTCTTCTGTGTACGAGAGCACGTCTTCTTGGTCGACGAAGGACATCTCGTAGTCGAGTTGTGTGAATTCAGGCTGACGGTCGCCCCGGAGGTCTTCGTCCCGCATACACCGGGCTATCTGGAAGTAGCGTTCAAATCCGGCAATCATTGAAAGTTGCTTGAACTGCTGCGGTGATTGTGGCAGTGCGTAAAACTCACCATGGTGAAGCCGGGATGGTACTACGTATTCCCGACTACCTTCCGGCGTATCCTTTGTCAGCATCGGCGTTTCTATTTCCACGAAGTCATGCTGATGCATATAGTCGCGGAAAAAGCTCGTAATCTTATCACGAAGTCGAATATTTTTTTGCAGGCGCGGCCGACGAAGATCCAGATATCGGTATTCCATCCGCGTTTCTTCATCTATTTCATATCCGTCTTCATATATATCAAACGGCGCTGTCTTGGCCTCGTTTAATACCTTTAGGTCCGTTATCTCCAGTTCAATATCGCCGTTATCCATGTCTTCATTTTTCATGTCATCCGGTCGTTCGTTTACTTCTCCCTGAATAGCTACAACCCATTCAGGTCGGAGGTCTTCTGCCTGTTCGTATATATCATCTTTCGCCACTGTTTGTATATATCCAAAGCCGTCACGAATATCAAAGAAAGCTATTTTCCCATGATCGCGTCGGGTGTCTACCCAACCGCGAACCTCTACAGTTTCTCCTATGTGTTCACTTAGATCATTTATTTTTGTGCGTTGCATATATGGCTAGTATACAACACATCTGCTCGAAATAACAGGCGTGATTTGACAAAGGGCTTGCAAACTGCAATTATTTACACAAATAAGATAACAAATACTAAATAAAGCAACCTACTATGACCCACAGCCTTACTACAATTCTCGAACAAGCAAAATCACGAAAAGCTACAGACATTCACCTCTCTCCTGGAGACCATCCAGCGATTCGCATTTCTGGAAACGTGGAATTCCTTGAAGATTTCTCTGTGTACACACAGGAAGACATTAACCAGATGCTGAAGGAGCTGCTAAGCAAGGAGCAGTATAAAAAGCTTGGAGAGGTGGGTCATGTCGATACCAGTAAAGTGGTTGAATCCGGAGAGCGACTTCGTGTTCACGTGTATCGCGATGATTCTGGGATGAATGTTGCGGTACGTCGTATCAGAGACGGGGTTGAGCTGTCCGAGAATGAAAAAGATATTCCTCCACAGTTTATGCGGTTGGCAGATAAGCCGCACGGATTGCTTTTGATTGCGGGTCCAACCGGCGCCGGCAAGACCACTACTCGGGCCAGCCTGGTTGAGCACATTAATCAGACACAAAGCAAACACATAGTTTCACTTGCCGATACTATTGAGTATGATTTTGAGAACAAAAAATCAATCATTCGTCAGCGAGCTGTCGGTGACGGTAAACATGTTAAGTCGTACGAAACCGCTCTTTCCTCTGCTTTGCGTCAGGATCCGGACGTAATCGTGATTGGTGATCTTCGTGACAGAAAAGCGATGCAGGCGGCACTCTCAGCAGCCCAGTCAGGTCATCTGGTGATTGCTGAAATTCATGCTCCGACTACTCACGATGCGGTCTCCCGGTTGCTTGCCGGAACAAGAGACAAAAATGAAGACGCTCCGCAAATCCTTGCTCAGCAGTTTGTCGGTGCTATTGCTCAGCGATTGATTCCTATGCAGGATGAAGACCAGCCGACTCTAGCCACAGAGGTGCTTATTGCCAATGACGCTGTTCGCAACATGATAAAAAACAGTCGCACCAATGATCTGACTCGCGCTATCCAGGTCAACCGCGATTCGGGTATGCATACACTCAACGACCATATTGAAAAGTTGCAAAATGAAGGAGTTATTTCCAAGGAGGCTGCCGACAAGCACTTCATCTCTGGCGCATAACAAACTGCTGTCCAGTTTACTTTTCAAGGTTTAGCCCAACTGCCTCACGTACCTTTTCTATTTTCTCTTGGGCGGTTGGGCGGATTTCTTTAGCGCCTTCCTCTAGTACGTTAAATACGTACTCACGATCATCGGCTATCTCTTCCCTTTTTTTTCGCAACGGAGCCACGAACTCTTTGAGATTTTTAAGTAATCTTTTTTTGGACTCGCCGTAGCCAAGTCCGCCTTTTTCATATCCTTCTTTTATCTCTTGTAGCTCGTCTTCGGGGGTGAATAATCTGTGGTACGCAAACACAATATCGTCTTCATGATCTTTTGGCTCGTCTACCGGAGTTGAGTCTGTCTTTATAGACATTACTTTGTCTTCAAGTGTGTCCTCGTCTGCAAACAGTGGTATTTCATTACCGTATGATTTACTCATCTTCTGGCCGTCAATACCCGGAATGGTTCCGGCGCCTTCTTCTATCAGTTCTTGTGGTTCACCAAAAAGCTCTTTGTATTTCGAGTTGAAGTTGCGAGCAATTTCTCGTGTGTACTCTATGTGCTGCCGTTGGTCTTCCCCGACCGGGACAGCGTCTGCATCAGTAACAAGAATGTCGGCAGCTTGCAGTACCGGATAATCAAACAAACCGACGTTAGGGGCTGTTCCTTCTTTGGTTTTTTCTTTGTATGCGTGAGCTCGTTTCAGGAACCCCATGTTGGTAAGGCAGTTGAATATCCACGTGAGCTCAAAAATCTCCGGTACATCTTTCTGTCGGTAAAACGTAACCTTTTTAGGGTCCAGACCCAAAGCTAGGTAGTCCACTGCTAAGTCATAAATGTTTTGTTGGAGTTCATCTTTGCTTTGTGTAGAGGTGAGAGCATGATATTCAGCAATAAATAAATATACATCCTCATACTCGTTCTGCATATCTATATGCCGTTTCATTGCTCCAAAGTAGTTGCCGATATGCGGTCGGCCGGATGGTTGGATGCCGGACACAACGCTGGATATTTCTTTATTCATGTCCTGATTATAACATTAAAAAAGCCCTATCCTCTGGGCTTTTGTGAAATTCAGTTTTTTAGTTAACGATGGTTAGTCGTCGCTCCTCAGATATCTCCGAGAGAGTTTCAAACGCTTCCTCCATACGCTCTACTGCTGACTTTGTTTTGGGGTGTTCGTCAAGACATTTATGGCGTAAATCCTTTACGTTGTTTATCTTTTTGGTTCCCTGGAAGTAAGCAAGCCGAGCGTTAAACAGCTCCCGAAGCATTTCGTGGGATTCCGGAGGAGTATCTTCAATCGGAATAATTATTGGCATTTCTGTCGAAATCCCGTAGTGGGTGATAATAACTACCCCTTTTAGTTTTTTCATAAAACCCTCCGAGCTTTTGAGAAAGTATTAAGAAGTTTCTAACTTAATCTTATCAGACTTATTCAGATGCCTCCTTTCAGGTGTTGTACTTTCACCTTATAAAAAAAGCCCTATTCTTTGGGCTTTAGAAAATAACTGCTCTCTTTAAGCAGTGAAGTGGTTTGTCGAGTTACTGCTACTTTGCCTTGAAAGAAATTCAAACGCGCCTCAATGCGCCCTAATGCTTGCCTTGTACGTGGATACTTGCTGACGCAGGCTTTTTCTTTTCTCTTTACATCAAATGAATCATCTTCAGGTGGTAGATAATTTACCAAACGAGCGTTGAATATTTCTCGAAGCATTTCACGAGCTTCAGGAGGAGTGTCTTCGATCGCGATAGCAATCCAAAAAGTTTCGACCTTACCGCAGACTTTTATCTGGAGTCCTGCTTTCAGTTTTTCCATAACGTACCTCCGGATCTTTTATGAAATAAAGAGTTTCTAAATTAATCTTACCAAACTTCGCTGTACTTTCTGTTCATAAGAAAGCCCCAGCTCTTAACTAGGGCATTGTGAGGTTCGCTTTGACTAACTTATTGCACCAGTTTAGCGGTCTCAGTTGTTTGTGAGAAGAGGGGGAAACTTTTTTTCTCGCAGCCTTTCGTACTTCCACGGAGGCATTTTTACTGTAAAAATTCCGCCGTCGCAGGTACCGTGGCCCAAGCACCGGCCTGAACACACCACCTTTTTATTACTTTCTGCGATGTGCGTGTATTCTCTTCTGTTGACTTCTATTACATATTCATACCAGAGTATCTGAATGGTTATTGCGTTACAGCAAGGGTTAGAGCATGGCATGTCGGGTATCATATGCACGTCCTTCATATTCATAACTAATCACCTCTGTGGAGCTGTTGGAGGAAGATAATTTTAGAAAAAGGAGCGTAAAAACTCTTTTTTATCTAACCTAATTGTCTAATTTTTTATCAATTGTGTCAACCAAGTCTTCAATGACCACTCTGTCCTGTTCCATCGAGTCACGATAGCGGATGGTGACGGTATCGTCTTCGAGCGTATCGTAATCAATGGTTATGCAAAACGGCGTACCGATTTCATCCTGCCGGCGGTAGCGTTTACCGATGGAGGCAGTCTTGTCATACTGGCAGACAAATTTATCCTGCAGAGTATTGAACACTTCAAGCGCTTTTTCCGGAAGGCCGTCTTTGCGCTGAAGTGGTAGTACGGCCACCTTGATAGGGGCAACCTTTTTGTTTAGTCGCAAGACAGTGCGTTCATTGCCGTCCACTTCTTCTGTTTCGAGGGCTGATTCTAAGAGGGCCAGTACTGTCCGGTCGACACCCAAGGACGGCTCGATTACGTGCGGTACAAAACGCTCACCGGCCGGCTGATCGAAGTAGTTGAGTTTCTCGCCGCTGGCTTCAATATGGTTTTTGAGATCGTAGTCGGTTCGGTAAGCTAGTCCATAAAGTTCTTTAGTGCCGAACGGATAGTCGAACTCAAAGTCGATGGTTCGTTTAGCGTAGTGAGCGCCCTCTTCGTCCGGTACTTCATACTCATGAACCGCTTCAGTATCCAGTCCGATATTTTCAATGTATTCCCACATCTCCTCTCGCCAGTTTTCAAACTGCTCTTCCCAGTTTTCTTCTCTTACGAAGTACTCAACCTCCATCTGCTCGAACTCACGGGTACGGAAAAGATAGTTGCGGGGTGTGATCTCATTTCGAAAGGCTTTGCCGATCTGCGCCATACCAAACGGAATGTCCGGATGAAAAGAGTCGATAATGTGCTTGAAGTTCACGAACATTCCTTGCGCGGTTTCCGGCCGCAGGAAGGTTTCCTCGGAGGATTTTCCGGCTGCTCCCACTTGTGTCTGGAACATCATGTTGAAGGTTTTCACTTCCCCGAGCTCATTACCGTCCGGGCTTTTGATATCGTTTTCTTCGATAGCTTCATCCATCTGGCTGGGGCTCAATCCTTCGGCGTTCTCGATGCCGGCGTCTTCTAGTAGATGATCCGCTCGGAACCGTTTCTTGCTTTTAACGTCTTCGACAAGCGGATCGGAAAATCCTTCAGCATGGCCGCTTGCCTCCCACACTTTCCGGCTCATTAGGATATCCGCATCAACGCCGTACATGTCTGCCCGTGAGTGGACAAACTGCTTCCACCACATATCTTTGAGGTTCTTGGTAAGTTCAACTCCCAGCGGGCCATAGTCCCAGGTTCCGGCCAGCCCATCATAAATATCTGAACCCTGATAAATAAAACCACGCCGTTTGGCCAGCGAGATTATCTCCTGTAGTCGATCTTCGTTTTTCATATTTGTATAGTAATAGTAACAATTTTATACCTGTTAAGAAAGACATTTGACAAGTATATATTGTGTTATATTATATCTCTGTACGCTCTTTCCCAGAATTATATCTTTGTCTTATGACTTTGACGCGTTTTCGCAAAAAGCTTCTCGTCCTTCTGGTTGCTATCCTGATAATCGGTTCGCTGGCTTGGGTTGCTTCACAGTTGCCGAAACTGGCTGAAGTGGCGGAAGGGATTGAGAATAGGTATATTCCTGAATCTCACCAAACGACTCAAACACTCAACACACAACCTCGTTCGCCTTCTGGCGACCGGGGTTTTTTCATACTGGAAGCCTTTACAGATGTGTTTTGCAAGGGTTTTCTTACTTGCCAATAACGTTAATTTATTGTATATTAATTGCCGGTGAAGCCGTTCTTCTTTCCAAAAAAGCACTGGTTTTATGCGTTACCTAACCTTTTTTCTTGTCGCCTTCTTTCCGTTCGTGCTTCTTGGGTGCGGTAGTAGTTCCGACCGACCGTCAGACGAGATGGCTATAAAGGAGATTACCAAGGATTATGAGAGCAGCCTTCCTTCTTGTGAAGATCGTGCAGTAAATTCAGTAGAAATAGAGGAATGGAGCGACCCTAGAGAACTCCAAAATCCCATTAACGGAGAAGAAAGAACCGTGCATGTTGTACGTGCTCACGTGTCCGTTGAGTGTAGTGAAGGTATGTTATCTGAATCTGGCAACAAAGACTATGACACGGAGTACGTGTTCTGGAGAAACGAATTTGACGAGTGGGAGCACGACAGGAAGGGTTTTGGCTTTTAGTCAAAATTTTATTTAAAACACACACCAAAAACCCCACACATTCGCTGTGGGGTTTTCTTTTATCTTACTTTTGCAAAAACTTG
>CAYVKO010000004.1:45333-46916 GCA_964452185.1 uncultured Candidatus Saccharibacteria bacterium | reverse complement strand
GGGGTGGCGAGCCGAGGTACCAGCTTGGCTTTCGGCTCATACGGTGTGAAGACGCTTGACTACGAACGTATTAACTCTAACCAGATTGAGGCTGCTCGCCGAGCTGGTAAGCGTCATGCCGGAAAAGCCAGCAAGGTATGGGTACGTATCTTTCCGGATCGTCCATACACTCGTAAGCCGCCCGAGGTTCCTATGGGGTCTGGTAAGGGTGATCTTCAAGGGTATGAAGTTGAAGTAAAGCCCGGCCGTATGCTTTTTGAGATTGACGGAGTTGAGGAATCTGTCGCTCGGGAAGCATTTCGCAAGGCTAGTGCTAAGCTGCCGGTGAAAACAAAGTTTGTAAGCCGTGATCAGTTTGGTGCTGGCGCATAAATAAAAACGTATTTATGGCAAAGTTTTCCGACAAAACAATGGACGAGCTTGAAAGTCTTTTGGTAGAAAAGCGAGAAAATTTACGAGAGATGCGGTTTTCAATTACAGGAGCGGCTGACACTGAGCCGCACGAACGTCGGGAAATTAAGCGAGATGTAGCACGAATTTTAACTGAAATACGTGAAAGACAACTTGCCGGTAAAGCGTAATTTACATACATATGACCGAAAAAGAAACACAATCAAATCCGAAGAAATTGACTGGTACTGTAGTATCCACTGATATGGATAAAACTGCTGCTGTTGTAGTGGGGCGGTTTGTGAAGCACCCGAAGTATCTGAAATACATCAAGAAAGACAAGAAGCATCTCGTGCATGACCCGGATGAGTCGGCTAGTGTTGGAGATACTGTAGTTATTTCCGAGACACGTCCCGTCTCAAAAAAGAAACGATTTCGAATTGAGGAGATTCAAGAAGACTAACACATAAACTATGGTTCAACCACGTACACTCGTAAAAATAAGCGATAACTCCGGCGGAAACGTGGGGCGTGTCTTCAAGGTGATGGGTAGTGCCGGTAAGCGTTATGCAGAACTCGGTGACTTGGTGGCACTTTCGGTGCAGTCATCGGAACCACGGAAGGAAGTGAAAAAGAATGATGTAGTGCACGGAATAGTGGTTCGGCAACGCAAAGCTCATCGCCGAGAGGATGGATCGTATGTGCGGTTTGATGATAACGCGGTGGTTTTGGTAAACCCAAATACTGGAGAAGTGCCGGCGAACCGTGTGTTTGGACCGATACCGCGTGAGATATCAGATGCAGGCTATCCGCAAATTACTTCGTTGGCTAATGAAATCGTATAAATATGCATGTAACTACCGGAGATACAGTTGAAGTAATAGCAGGCAATGATCGCGGAAAGACCGGTGAGGTTGAACAGGTGCTGCCGAAGGAGAATCGAGTGGTTGTAGAGGATGTAAATGTGCGAAAGAAGCACACTCCGCTCACCTCTGACGGTGGTGGTATTGTTGAGAAGCCGTTCCCTATCCACGCATCTAATGTAAAGAAGATTTCCTAATTATGGACAAGACGATAAAGCAAAAACAAAAAGACAGCTTTGAAGCACTTTCTGAAAATCAGGGGTATGAAAACCCGATGGAAGTGCCCCGGCTTAAGAAAGTGGTTATTACCACTGGCGTTGGTTCAGTGAC
>CAYVKO010000004.1:31024-45233 GCA_964452185.1 uncultured Candidatus Saccharibacteria bacterium | reverse complement strand
AAACTTTTGACATGGCGGGGTAAAACTGTTACCATCTGGGAGGTTTAGGCCCTGCATTTCGGGCTTTTTTAATCAAAATTACGTATGGCAAAGAAATCTGTAATCGAAAGAAATAAAAAAAGAAAAAAGATGGTTGAAAAATACCGAAAAAAGCGCGAGAAGCTAAAAGCGCAAGGTGATTGGGAAGCGTTGCAGAAACTGCCGAAGAACTCGTCACCAACTCGCGTTAACAACCGGTGCTTTATCACCGGTCGGGCGAAAGGATATATGCGTGATTTTGGTATTAGTCGTCATGAGTTCCGGGAACTAGCCAATGAGGGTAAAATTCCTGGTATTCGTAAGTCATCATGGTAGAAGATCCGGTAGCAGATTTGTTAGCTCGAATTAGAAACGGAGCAGCCGCTAAGAAGCTGTCTATCACTCTTCCGCATTCAAATTTCTTGGAAGATATTGCTTCTGTGCTTGCAGAGGAAGGGTATGTATCTGAAGTGTCTACAGAGGAGAATGATCACAAGAAGTTGGTGGTAGACTTGGCTTACACGGATGACGGCGCTTCTATGATATCTCATACGGAGCGTTTATCTCGCCCTGCCCGCCGTCGGTATCTGGGTGTTTCAGAAATCCCGGATGTTCGAGGTGGTCGCGGAGCAGTTATTCTGTCCACTCCGGAAGGGGTATTGACTGGCGATAAAGCTCGTCAGCAACATGTTGGTGGCGAGGTGTTGTTTGAAATCTGGTAAAGACTTGATAATTTTATTTCACCAATAATTACTTCAACATGAGTCGTATCGGCAAACGCCCAATTGAAATTCCAGACAAAGTATCCGTCCAGGTAAGTGACGGCATGTTGGAAGTAGATGGCCCAAATGGTAGCCTACAGCGAGACATTCCAAGCAGTGTTTCAGTATCGGTGGCTGAGGATCAAGTTGAGGTGGAGCCGGCCACTAACTCAAAGCAAGATCGGGCTATGTGGGGTACCTTTGCTTCGCACATAAAAAACATGGTTGCCGGAGTCGTCGAGAACTTCAAAAAAGAGCTTACATTTTCCGGTATTGGGTATCGTGCTAACGTTAAGGGGGACACGCTTGCGTTGGAGATGGGATACTCACATGAGGTTGAGCTTGATATTCCTGACGGAGTAGAAGTTACAACTGAGGATGATTCAATAACTGTTCAGGGCTCAAACAAAGAAGTTGTCGGACAGTTTGCAGCAACAATACGATCAGTTCGTGAGCCGGAGCCGTACAAAGGTTCAGGGATTAAGTATGCCGACGAAACTATCCGGCGAAAAGAAGGAAAGAAGGCTGTATAAATATAATATTCACCATGACTACGACCAAAGAAAAAGAAAATCGGAGAGAAAAACGCCACCGGCGCATCCGGGCAACAGTGTCTGGAACAACAGACAGGCCTCGACTTTCTGTCTATCGTTCTAATAATCATATTTATGCTCAAATCATCAATGACGAGGAGGGTGAGACGCTGGCGGCAGCCTCATCGTTGGCTCTGAGTTTTGAAGGGTCTCTCAGTGAAGCAGCGGAAGCTGTTGGAGAAGCGATAGCTGAGGAGGCTGAGGCGGCCGGGATTGAGAAAGTCGTATTCGATCGTGGCGGGTACGACTATGCTGGTTGCATAGAAACGCTCGCTGAATCAGCACGGAGTAATGGTCTTGATTTTTAAATATTATGGCAACTGATACAGACAACAAACAAAAAGAAGAAGAGAAGAAGGAGGCGAAGAATGATTCGTCTGATGGTGACGATAATGAGCAAGAGGACAAGCAGAGCGACCGCAGGAGAGGCGGAAGTCGTCGTGACGAATTTGACGCAGAGGTAATCGATGTTCGGCGAGTAACTCGTGTAGTCGCCGGTGGACGACGGTTCAGCTTCCGGGTGGCTGCAGTGGCTGGTAATCACAAAGGAAAGGTCGGAGTTGGCTTGGGGAAAGCGAACGATATCTCGGATGCTATCGGAAAGGCTATCAATAATGCAAAAAAGAACACTATAACAGTCTCGCTGACTGAGGATAATTCTATTCCGCACGAAGTTTCTGCGAAGTTCAACGCTTCAGAAGTTAATATGTATCCGGCACCGGGTCGAGGATTGGTATCGGGTAGTTCGGTGCGGGATGTAGTGCGACTGGCTGGTATTCAGGATGTTAGCACTAAGTTGATCAGCCGTACCAAGAATAAACTCAACAATGCTCGAGCTGCGGTTGCGGCGCTTGATAAAATTACAGACAAGAAATAACATACTCCATATCTATGCAACTTCACGATCTTCAGCCAAAAAATGAAAAAGATTCCAAAAAACGCGTAGGCCGTGGTGGTCCTCGCGGTAAGACGTCCGGGCGAGGTCATAAAGGTCAGCTGGCTCGGGCTGGCGGTACTCCGCGACCGCAAATTCGAGATCGTATCAAAAAGATTCCTAAGCTTCGTGGGTACAATCATAATCCGGTTGGTGAGAAGCCGGTGGCTGTAAACCTGTCGACTTTGTCGCAGGTGGTTACAGACGGAGATGTTGTTTCTCCCCGCTTCTTGGTGAAAGCCGATGTTATTCAAAAAGAAGGCGATAAAATACCGGCAGTAAAGATTCTTGCCAGTGGTGAAATTGATGCAGAAGTAACTATCGTGGACTGCGAAACATCGGATTCTGCAGAAGAAAAAATAGCGGCTGCAGGAGGAGAAGTGCGAAACTAGAGTCTATATGTTTGATACGTTTATAAAAAAAGTAAAAACAGCGTTTAAAGATCCGACTATTCGTAAGCGGATTTTGTACACATTGGGTGGGTTGTTTATATTTCGTCTTTTGGCTGCAGTTCCGGCACCAGGCATTGAACAAGCCAACTTAGCGCCGTTTTTCCAACAGAACCAGTTTTTCGGTCTTTTGAATATCTTCTCTGGAGGTGGTCTTTCCAGTATTTCTATTGTCATGCTTGGAATCGGACCATACATTACCGCCTCGATTATCATGCAGCTTTTGACGGTTATGTTCCCAAAGCTTAAGTCGATGTATCATGATGAAGGTCAGGCGGGAAAGCGTAAGTTTACGCAGTATTCACGTCTTCTTACAGTTCCTTTGGCAGTGATTCAATCATTCGGGTTTCTCACTCTTTTACAGCGGCAAGGTATCATATCCGGATTAAGCTGGTTCGATATGGTGGTAAGCGTTACTGTTATTACGGCCGGTGCTGTTCTCTTGATGTGGATCGGCGAACTTATTACAGAATTTGGAGTTGGTAACGGAATTTCACTTCTTATTTTTGCTGGTATTGTTGCTCAGCTTCCGCAGGCTATAAGCCAGCTTTACTTCACATATACCCCTGATCAGTTCTTCTTGTACGCTGGCTTCGGACTTGTTGCTGTAGCTATTGTCTACGGCATTGTCATGGTCAGTGAAGCAAAGCGGCCGATACCGATAACGTACTCAAAACAACGGCGAGAAGGTGGTAATAATGTGTCTACTTACTTACCGCTGAAGGTAAATCAAGCCGGTGTGATGCCGATTATTTTCGGTCTATCGATCATGTTGTTTCCGCAAATGATAGTTAATTTCCTTGGAGCTGAACAGGGTGCTGGCGGAGTAATTGGGTTTATTCAAAGCATATACCAAAATGATGTTCTTTATGCATCTATTTACTTTGTGCTTGTGTTCTTGTTTACTTTCTTCTATACCGCTATTACCTTTGAGCCGGATTCGGTAGCAGAAAACTTGCAGAAATCAGGAGCTTTTGTACCAGGGGTCCGTCCGGGTGAATCTACTCGACAACATATTTCTAAGATTCTAAGTCGTATTACATTTACCGGCGGGCTGTTCCTTGGGGTTATTGCTATTTTGCCGATAATTATGGAGCGAATAACCGGAATAAGCACACTAGCTATTGGAGGTACGGCTTTGCTTATTGTGGTAGCAGTGTTAGTAGACCTGATAAAGCGACTAGATGGTCAGATCGCAATGCGTGAATACTAAAGCTCTTTAGCCTCTTACTTCCAACTTTTTAAGAATTCCAGTTTTTGTACTCAGAAATCACTGTTTTTGTGATAGAGGGAATCTTCTTATCAGTTGTGTCTACAACTAGATCGTAGTGATCATGACTTGTGTAATCTAGATCATACAAGTCTTTGTATCGCTCACGATCACTGTCGACTCTTTCTTGTATATGTTCTCTTACTTCCTCAATAGTATCGTGTATTTCGCCGGATTTTTCCCGACTTTCTGACTCATCACGGTAAATGCGTTGAGCGGCTTCTTGAAGAGTTACATCAAGATAAACGTCAAACGAATTGGGTATAAAATGGAAAGCTAAGCGAGAATCAACCACGACTTCTTTTGCGTTGGTGAGGGATTTATTCTTTGCGTCAATCATGCGATCGATTTCCGGATTGTTTTCGGCTTTCTGGGTCAATTCGGCAAGAGTCAGGTTTCGTTCGTGAGCGATTTCACGAGCGAAATCACCAGAGGAAAATAAGTCCCACTTGAGTTTTTCTGCTACGTTATTTGCAATGGTAGAAGAACCACTTCCGGGTAGGCTGCTTATGGTAATGATGGGCTGTTTCATGTTGTTATCTAGCCTATCATGAAAAAGCTCTGAACTCACATAATCTGTGTGATATTCTTAATTATGATGGAAACACAAACAGTCATGTTCGTTGGTCCGCAAGGAAGTGGGAAAGGCACACAGGCAGCCCTGACTGCTCGTTTTTTATCGCGTACGGATTCACCCAACAAAGTACTTCATTTTGAAACAGGTAACGAGTTTCGTAATTTAACAGAAGAGGATACGTACACTGCTCAGCGGGTTGAAGAAACGCTCAGCGACGGGGACATGCAGCCGACATTTTTGGCAACTTTTTTATGGACAAAAGCTTTCATAGAAGAGCTCACACCTCAGAAACATTTAATACTTGATGGATCTCCGCGCACGTTGCCGGAAGCTAAGATGCTTAATCAGGCATTTGATTTTTATCACCGGAACAATCTTACGGTTATTCATCTATCTGTGTCTGAAGATACAACGTACAAGCGACTACAAGGGCGAGGTCGTCATGATGACTCCAAGAAAGCTATTGCTCACAGGTTGGATTTATATAAAGAAAAGACGCTTCCTGTTGTTGATTTTTATAAAGAATCTAAAGGGTATGCCTATGTCCAAATTGATGGAGAACAGCAGATTAAAAAAGTTCACAAAAAAATCGTATCAGCACTGAAAAATAACTGATGGACAGGCAAAACACTACAGTAATTTCACTTGGCGGCTCATTGATTATGCCTGGTGAGATAGATGTTGGATTTTTAGAAGGGCTAAAATCATTGCTAGTGAACGAGGTTAATCGTGGGCGGTCATTTTTTCTGGTAACTGGCGGCGGTGCAATATGTCGAGACTATCAACTGGCTTTATCTAAACTGCGAGATGCGAGCAATGAAGATCTTGATTGGATGGGGATACATGCTACTCGTTACAACGCCCAGTTCATTCGGTTAATGTTTAAGGAGGTGGCTCATCCTGAGGTCATTTTAAAGCCGGAGTCGGCAACAGAAGTGTCAGCCCCTATCGCAGTAGGTGCTGCTGGAAATACGCCCGGTACTAGTTCAGATTTTAAGACAGTACAAATTGCTGATGTTGTTGCAGCTAATCAGTTGGTCAATCTCTCGAACATAACTCACGTTTACGATAAGGATCCAGACCTACATGAAGACGCCACTCCAATTGATACTCTCAGTTGGAAGGAGTATTTTGACATCATTCCTGAAGATTGGGATCCGGGACTGCATACCCCTTTTGATCCAACCGCTTCAAGGGCTGCTAAGCAAAAAGAAATCGAGGTGGCTATTATGAGCGGAGACAACCTGGATAATCTTCAATCATATCTGCACGGTAATGATTTTGTTGGTACAGTGATATCGTAATAAAAATACTTATGATAGAAACAAAAACACAAGAAGAAATAGAGGCACTTCAAGAAGGCGGCAGAAGACTTGCTGATGTTTTAAGAGAGCTGAAGAATCAATGCGAAGTTGGAACACCGGTTCGCGACCTTGAAGACACTGCGGTGGAGTTGATAGAGTCGGAGGATTCAGCTGCTTTTTACAAGTATAAACCCAGCGGGGCTTTGCGTCCGTACCCGGATCACGTATGTGTATCAGTGAATGACGAGATTGTGCACGGTATTCCCACAGAAAGTGATTACGTTCTTCAAGACGGAGATGTGGTAACTGTAGATATGGGCATGACTCACAAAGATCTTATTACTGATTCTGCTATTACATTTGTGGTCGGAGAGTCTAATGAACTAAAAGATGAGTTGCTTTCAACGTGCAAAAAAGCACTCATGGCAGGCATTGAGGCTGCAGCTCCCGATGCTCGAGTGGGGGATATTTCTGCTGCTATAGAATCAGCTGTGGGAGATAAGTTTTCTATTTTTTCTAATTTGGTCGGCCATGGAGTAGGGTATACGGTCCATGAAGACCCGGTGATTCCAAACGTGGGAACAGCCGGAACCGGAAGCAAGCTACCAACCGGAAGTGTAATCGCAATTGAGCCTATGATTGGTGTTGGGGAAAAGCATATAACGCAGGATAATGACGGATATACCTACCGTACTGCAGACGGAAGTTTATCTGCTCATTTTGAGCACACTGTAGCAGTTACTTCAGACGGGCCGTTGATACTGACTAAATCTGACTAATTAATCCACATATTTAATGGGAGTCGTGGTATTATAGCCATAGAATCACTATGGCAACTTCCTCACACAACAGTACATCAAATACTCAAAAAGGTAATCAGTCTGGCGAGGTCCAAAAGCAGCAAAAAAAGGACAAAGATGATAAGAGCCAGACCTCTTCACCGCCGGAACCCCCTACGCCTCCGGAACCGAAAAGTGTAGATATTGAATCAGATTCAGACCCATCAGTTGAATTGCCCGAAAGAAGTACAACTTTTAAGCAGGCTTTGCAAAAACTAAGCGGTCCAGAAAAAGAGTTTTTACTAACCACTGAGAATAGTTTAAAAAAAGCCAAAAAAGAAGGCAAGTTTAGCGGAATGCTGAAGCGGTTGTACAAAAATCCGGCTGAGTTTATGAAATGGTATAGTGAACACACATAACTCTTTTTAATACATGGATTCATCTGAGCAGTTCTCTCCAGAAAAAAATAAATTTGAAACCCCTCCTAAAAGAGACAAAGAAGCCGAAACTGCGCGAGAAAAACTCCAGGAGGAGTTTTCTGATCTTTCCGAAAGCGAAAAGGCAAAACGGGTTGCTGAAGTGCTTGATGGTGACTCAGGTGAGGGGGATAAAGTCGAAAAAGAACCTCAAGAAAAGGGGGAAGAAAAAGTCGAAGCAGAAAAAGAGCGTGTAGAAAAGTCTATTAAGCCTGGCGATAAAGTGTACTGGCAACGACGGCCGGGTGAACGAAGTAGTGAGCTTACTGTTGAACACGTGGACCCACAACCTGATGAGAGCGGTGTTCGGTGGGTTGAAGTTAAAGGGGATAGTCGGAGATACCCTCTTGATGAGATTGAGCCAGCAGAAGAAAGCAGCGAGGATGAACCCTCTCCTGAAGAGGAGGGTGAGAGTGAAGAGGTTGAACCGGTAAAAGAAAGTGGTGAGTCTGAACCTACACCTGAAGAATTTGCAGATGATCCAGAGGTGGAGGCTATGGCTGCAGAATATGAGGAGATGTCTCCAGAGGAACGGGAAGAGGCTAGTTGGGGGCTTTGGAATATAGGTCATAAAGTAGAAGAGCTGAAAGGGAAGGCTTTTAAAAATTTATACAAGAAGCCGGCTGAGTACTTCAGCAAGAGAGATGATCAAAGCACGTTGGCGCGTTGGTTTAGTTCTCTCAACGAGCAATTTGAAGAAAAAGAGAAAAGGGCACATGAAGCAATGGTTGAAACCAAGGAAGAGGCCGAAGAGAAGGGTGTGGGGGCAAAAATAATGGCGCAGGGAAAGGACAAGTGGATGCTAGCCGCTAACGGTCTGAAACTTGCCGGCATGGCTGTCTCTCCACGGCGCTGGTGGATGGTTGGAGGCTTGACTGGATCATCTTGGTCCGAAGCAGCAAAAGAAGCTCGGTTTAAGGATCAGGAGCTTATTGAAGGCACACGATTTGAAGATGCTGAGGCGGCAGCCGAAGAAGCCTGGAATGTCTATGAGCGTGCCGAAAAGATGTCTGGCGGTGACAGTGAGGTTACAAAAGCCTTACTTGAGCAGGCGTATATGGAAAGTATTCCAGAGAGTGCTTTAGAGCGACTAGAGGAAAGTGATGTGCAACTTGAAAATCTTGAAAGGAATGTTTGGAAGGAATCCGCAAAGCCTACCACCGAAGAGGTGTCGGCAGAAGAGATTCAAGACGCTTTCTCAAAAAAAGAAATCCAAGATGCTCTCTCAACAGAAGGTCTCCAAGCTGCCCTTAAGAAACTTTTTGAAGATCCCACTCCAGGTAAAGGGACAGCGTTTATACAGGAGATATGTAAAAAACATATAGAAGATTTGGCCAAAAAAGCCAATGATGCGTTTTTGGAGATTGACATGAATGACTCCTTAAGTGAAGAGGAGAAAGCTCAAAAGAAACAAGAGTGGCTGGACAACCATGATTATTGGGGGCATGGTGATCGAGCACATGCGCTTAAAGATTATGATCGCATGCTTACACAGCAGGGTGCGGTTGATTGGTGGGCGTTGACTGCTCAAAAAGGAGAGAGGGTCGGCAAGGCGGTTGTTGCAGCTGCTATGGTAGATGCGCTTTATAAAACAGTGCACAGAATGCCCGAAGCGATTACTAGAACACAAGATTATATTGAGGGCGCACGAGATTATATTGACGAAGCAGCCGGCAAAGCTTCGGATATGTTTGCTGACGCTCGAGATTATGTCGGAGGCTTTTTTGGTGGCGAGGAGGTTGCATCGGAGGGGGCAGAAGTGGAGTCTACGGACACCGAAGAAATAGAAGATGTAGATACAGAAGATCACGATTCTCTTCCGGGATTTCAAACAGAACAGGAGGAGGTTATGGAAGACATTAAAGACGGTCCGGATGCGGATCTCGACACTGAGTCACAAGCGGTTGCTGAAGAAGCAGCTGAAAGAGGATTAGAAGCTGCTACTGTAAATGAGATTACGACAGAAGATTACGTGACAAATTCGGTAGAGCAGATGGCTGAAGACCTCAAAGGAGAAGAGGTGGTATTTAATGAAGGGACTTCTGATGAGATAAGAATGGATAGTATTAATCAGGATATGTTGTATGAAGCGCTTGATCATGAAAAGTCGGTAGCCGAGCTATCTGACGGTACAGAAGTACCGCTTCGTGATCTTCATCTGGTACATGAAGGCGATCAGTTAGAACTCCAAGTCACTCAAGGGCCAGACGGTGAACCTCAGCTTTACTTTGAGCTTAACGCAGAAAGCGGAGAAACACCGGGAAGTTTGGAGGCTTTGTACGAAGCACAGAAGTCCGAAGGGGAGGTGAGCGACTGGGTATTGCAGAATATGCATGAACAACAACTTGAAAGCGGTGATGTTGATCAGGGGATTATAGATGAAATGCAACAGCGAGGATTAGAAACTGACACAGCCGGTGAAGAAGAATTGCCGACTAGTTCTTCGGCAGAAGAGGTTTCCGGTCTTGGGTTTGATTCGCCTAGCCTGGAATCAGACTTGTCGGGAGGATTGTCTTCCCATACGGGAGTAATGGAAACCGAAAGAGCAGCTGGTCTACTGCTAGAGAAGCCTGATGAAGCAGAGGGTATTTTGAAAGGAGCAGTTCATTCATACCTAGAATTCGATGGAGAGCCTCCGTACGCTGACAGGCTGAACATGCCTGAAGGTATGACCGAAGCTGAATTTAAAGGGCATATTTCTTCTCTTGATACTAAAGAGGATCTGATGAAGAATCTAGATGCGGTTAAAAAGGAGAATCCTGATCAGTATGAGGCTTTGCAAACTTTGTATGAGTCTTTTTATCATTACCAAACAGATCCGGATGTCGAAGCCACTCAAGTCACCGGAAACCGTCAAAAGTACCGCGCATTGTATGAGTATGTTCACAGCGACAATATAGACATATTTAACGAAGGTGCCACAGCCGAGAAGGCTGCATCTTCAGGGCAGGAAGTTGAATTTGAGGTAAATGAAAATGAGCCAACTCAAGACCAAGAGGCGGCTGCGGAGGAGACAGCAGAAACCTCTCCTGAATTTGTAGACGAAAAACTGTCTGAAGTAATAGAAAATCCAACTAGAAATCAGATGGAAAGTTTGCTAGAAAAGAATTCAGATCTAGGAAAATACCCTCGAAATTTGGCTGCCTCTCTTTACACAGCAGTCGACTCTCCAGACTTAAATGTAGGAGAAGGTGAACTTGATACGCTTGTAAGTCAGTTGGCAAACAGCAAGAAGCCGCTCTTGTCTAACATTGAACAAATGAAAAATGACGGTGCCGTAGACCACTTGACTGCTCTATCAGAAATATTCAGTTACCACCTTGAGGATCTAAACACTCCCGATACCAATAAGATAAATCTCGGGCTGGATATATCAAAAGAGGAAATAGAAACCCTAGATAACTTTGTTGAAAACCAGTTAAAGGAAATTGATGATGAATTTGTCAAGGAGGTTGAGGTAAACACCGGTGATGCTAGCGGAGTAGCCGAAGATTCACAGCCGGTTCCCAGTCCGGTAGATGACTCGACTGAACTCGAAGAAGCCACTTCAGAAACACCTGACCAAGCAGGGGCAGAAACCGAAACCGGCTCAACTGAAGATGTATTCGAAGACGTTCCCGAAATAGACGCCGGAAAAAGTGATGAAGAAATATTTAGCATAGCTCAAGAAAACTTTTCTCAAGGAGAGGTGTTTACAGACGGAGATAAAGCGTATGTTCGCACCGTTGATTCTTCCCAAAATATGCAAATGGCTACAGATAAAGCCACCTCTGAAGCTCGCGGAATTTTAGCCGAAGAGCTGGAGATGAGTAAACTCGAAAGCTCACATGTTGCTCATCAATCAGTATCTCAAGCGGATGGAGAGCATCAAGCTGAAGTGTTGGTAGAAGTCGAAGCTTCAGAATAGGCCGGCACTGGCGCCATTGGGAGAATTTGGGGTGATTTCAGGTTCGCGCTATTTTTTAAGTTGACAAATTATGGAAACACAAACACCCGAAAAAAATGTAGGAAACAATTTCACCTCGCCAGAAGAGGAGATAGCTCATCTTCGGGATCAGATACGTGAAAAAGAACAACAGCTTGAAAAGAGAAAGAGTCAGCAGGAAAAACCAGAAAGTGCATCTTTTGAAGCACCTCCTGAACCGGGATACGAAGCCGTACAGGAATATGCTGATGAGTCTGAGGAGAATGTGCTTTCGCCTGAGTATCGTATGGGAGACCAAAGAGCTTCCGAGATAGTCCTTGACTTAGAGCCCGAACCGCACGATAAGCAAATGGATGAGCTTTTGGGGGTAATGATTAACGATGGTTTAAAAAATACCTTGAAAGTAGTTCGTGAACTTGATGACCCTCATCTAGAAGATGACTTTCATCGAGTCCTTGTTCAGTATATAAAAGAAGGATATCCGCTTGATGGGGTGAAGGAAGGCACTCCTCGCTTTAAGGCCCTTCATCGCCGACTTTTTGAAGTTATTCTTACTCCAGAAGACGAAGAGGACAAACAGCGCCAAGTGAGTGAGCTTATATCAGCAATGGAGCAGTTTTATGCAGGTATTTTGTCACTATCAGCTGATGAAAAGCCCGGAGACTTCACGCTGACTATTGAAATGGCGGTAGAGCATGCAAGCGAAGAAGTAAGTTTCTACCTTTCTGTGCCAGACAGTCGGTCTGAGATGTTAGAAAAACAACTTCTATCTTTGTTTCCGAATGCTTCAGTGAACGAAGTTCCGAATGACTACAACATATTTAATCACGACGGTGTGTCTATTGGGTCCAGGGCCGAACCAAGCAACCGTGCTATTTTTCCGCTAAAAACGTACGAGGAGTTCGACCGCGATCCGGTTAATGTGCTTTTAAATGCATTTTCCAAACTAAAACGAGAAGGTGAGGGTGCGGCGGTTCAGATAGTGATGCAGCCGGCAGGGAGAAGGTTCTATAAAAAGTATACTCAGGCCGTTGAGGATATAGAAGATGGCGAAGATGTATCGGAGGCAATTGATCTCAGTTTTAGTTTTGCGGGTGAGATGTGGGATACAGCGAAAGATATGTTCTGGAGCAGTAAAGATGAGGACGAAGACGAAGTCTCCGGGCCGGGGCAAAAAGGACAGGACGCTATTGAACGAATTCAAAAGAAAACAAACTCACCAATTCAAAGCACTAACCTGCGTCTCGTTACCTCAGCTCATTCACGTCCTCGAGCTGAAAAGCTTCTTTTTGACCTCGAATCATCCTTTAGTCAATTTGAGGAGCCACACGGAAACTCACTTTCATTTGAGCGAGTAAAGAAAAAGCAAGAAGAAGAATTTTTTCATCAATACGTGTTCCGGTTGTTTGACAGTAGTTTTGAGCTTCCGTTGAATGTGGAAGAATTGTCCAGCTTGGTTCATTTCCCGGTTCGGGATATTGAAGAATCTCGAGAATTAAAACAATCAAAGGCTAGCAAGGCACCAGCCCCGCTTGATTTGCCGGATGAAGGCTTACTTTTGGGGGTGAATGAGTATCGTGGAGAGGAAACGGATATCAGGATGATGGAAAAAGATCGGATGCGGCACTTCTACACCATAGGTCAAACTGGTACCGGTAAAACGAACTTGCTAAAAAACATGATAAAGCAAGATATCAAGAACGGCCATGGTTGTTGTTTTATTGACCCACACGGTTCTGATGTTCAGGATCTGTTAGCACATGTTCCTCAGGAGCGTTTTGATGATGTCATCTACTTTGATCCTGCCCACACTGCTCGACCAATGGGGTTAAACATGCTTGAGTATGATACTGATTACCCTGAACAAAAAACTTTTGTGGTTAACGAAATGATGAATATTTTTGACAAGCTTTTCAATATGGAGCAGACAAGTGGGCCAATGTTTGAGCAGTACTTTAGAAATGGCACTATGCTTGTCCTTGAAGACCCAAGCAGCGGATCTACGCTACTTGAAGTGTCGCGAGTCTTATCAGATAAACAGTATCGACAGCGTAAAATTGCAGCCTCTGATAACGAGGTGGTAAATAAATTTTGGGTAGAGATTGCCGAACAGGCTGACGGACAGTCAAGTCTGGAAAATATTGTGCCGTACATTACCTCAAAGTTCGACAACTTCCTTTCTAACGAGATCATGCGCCCTATTATTGCTCAGCAGGAATCAAGCTTTGATTTTCGGGAGGTAATGGACAACGAAAAAATCTTGCTCGTAAATCTGTCCAAAGGACGACTGGGTGATATAAACGCCAATCTCATTGGTTTGATTTTGGTTAGCAAAATACTGATGGCAGCTCTTTCTCGTGTGGATATGCCAGAAAACGAACGTAAGCCATTCTACTTATATATGGATGAGTTTCAGAATATATCAACAGACTCTATTTCGGCAATTCTTTCTGAGGCTCGCAAGTACAAATTGTCCTTGAATGTAGCCCATCAATACATTGATCAGTTAGATGATGAAATCCGTGACGCAGTTTTTGGCAACGTAGGTTCAATGGCTGTACATCGTGTAAGTTCGAAAGATGCTGAATTTATGGAGGATCTTTATCAGCCGGCGTTCAACAAAAAAGATCTGATGAATGTAGATAATTATAATTACTTTGCCAAGCTTTTGGTTGACGGGGAACCGGTTAAACCATTTTCCGCCAAAGCGCTGCCGCCGACAGAAGGTAATAAAGGGCAGGTAGAGAAGCTTAAAGAGGTAAGTTATCTCAAGTATGGTCGCCCTCGAGATGAGGTTGAAGGAGAAGTGATGGAGAAGCTTGAAAACCTCTAACATTACAACTCTTGCGCCAAATAGCTGTTATAATACCTACCACTTGAGAAGATTATTGGGTAACTGTATATAAACACATGCACGAAGACGAAGAACAAACTCTGATTATTATCAAACCGGATGCGGTTCATCGTGGCTTGCTTGGCGAAATAACCCATCGTTTTGAGCGAAAAGGATTGAAGATAATCGGCATGAAGATGGAGGCTTTAGATGAAGGAACGCTTGAAGAGCACTACTCCCATCACGCCGACAAGCCGTTTTTTGAGAATCTAAAAAGCTATATGCAGGCA
>CAYVKO010000004.1:8863-30924 GCA_964452185.1 uncultured Candidatus Saccharibacteria bacterium | reverse complement strand
TCAGACGCTTAAAAGTAAACTGCAAATCCAGAGCTTAGATATTGACGAATTGTCAAAGTCTGTGTGAATCTGCGAAAACCTCTTGCGTTTCGGGATATAGCAATTTAGGATAAAGGTGAGGTCACGCAAAGAAATGAATCCTCAACACACTTATCAGGGAGCTCAATATCGCGTAGATTCGCTGATTTGTTCGGGGATTTACTGCTGCGGGCACCCACTTGGAATCCTTGGGTTTCAATTTCTCATCGTGACCTCATAAATCTTCGTCCCTGGACTTTAGCTTTAGGGGCGGATTTTTATATCTATGCATTCAAGAACACTGATAACATCTTTATTCATCGCTTCATTTCTTCTTGCTACGCTTCATGATTTATCTATCCGTTTGGCGTGGTACTACCACTATCCTTGGGTGGATATTCCGATGCATATACTCGGAGGATTTGTGGTCGGCTTATTTGCGTACATTCTTATTGCCACGTACACAAACTTGGCGCCTTTTCAGTCACTGAGTATGGGAATGCTTGCAGCCATCTTTTCTTTTACTCTCGCTGTCATTCTGTCGTGGGAAGCGTTTGAGCTTATATTTGATTTAACAAACGATGCGGGTGTCAGTGCTGAGACCTCTTCTGATATTGTTTTTGGCTTAGCAGGAGCCGCTTTGGGGTGGGGGCTGGTGTTGGGGCTTAGTAATAACAAAAACTCGCCGAGCGGCGAGTCAGAGTAGCCTGTCTTTTTATTAGCTGAGGATTAACTAACTGTGTTTACTACAGCATCAAAAGCGTTCGGTTGGTGTTTGGCAAAGTGAGCAAGCGTCTTTCTGTTAAGTTCTATATCATTCTCTTTGAGTAGGTGAATGAACCGAGAGTAAGAAAGATCGTGATCGCTGAGTGCAGCATTGATGATAACCTGCCACTTCCGGCGCATTTCCCGTTTCTTTCGCTTACGATCTCGGTATGCATTCCGACCGGCGTGTGTAAGTGCCTCTTTGGCAGCACGTTTGTGAGTGCTTTGTCGATGACGGTATCCTTTTGTCTTCTTAAGAATCCGCTTGCGCTTTTTATTTTTAGTTTTTCCTCGTTTAACTCTCGGCATAATATATAACGTATATTAAAAGATTTTAGGAGTGGGGAAGAAAGCGATCTTTATCTTTCTGCTTCAAGTCAAAGTCTTGCATTCGCTTTTTCTTCTGCTTGTCTTCACCGCTCATTTTAGTATTGAAGTGGTTGTTCCCGCCACGACGAGCCTTAACCTTACCATTTTTTGTTGTTTTTAGACGTTTTTTGAGTGCTTTGTTTGTTTTCTTGCTCATAGTGAAAGTGATTACTTTGGTTCTAACATCATGTTTAACCCTTTCGGCCCTTTTTCCGGCTCTTGAGTAATCTTGTAGTCGGTAGAAAGGAACTTCAGGAATCGATCTAATCGCTCCCGGTGAAAGTCTCTACCGAGACTTTTGGCTCGACCACGAAGATATAATTCTAGTTTTACTCGATGCCCTTCATCAAGCCAGTCGGACGCTCTGTTTGCTTTCAGTTCGAGATCGTGCTCGCTTGTGCCAATTTTTACCTGAACGGTTTTTGTTTCAACTTGTTTTGACTTTGACGCTTTTTGTTTTTTCTGCTGTTCATACTTGTACTTGCCAAAGTCAATAATCTTGGCGACAGGCGGGCTTGCTTTCGGGGCCACCTCGACAAGGTCAAGATCGTGTTCGCGAGCAAGTTCACGTGCTTCTTCTGTTGGTTTAACACCAATATTCTCGCCATCAGGATCAATGACACGAACTTTTTTAGTTTTTATTTCTTCGTTGGCTCGAGTGTTGATATTTGCCACGTAAAAAGAGCGATTAAATCGTATAAGCGTATATATTTATACCATATAAGGGCTCTAAAAGCAACTAGATAGAGTGCTGTAACCAAGAAAGTAGTTTTCGCGTATCATCTACATGACTATCCGATCCAAGCACAATTACAGCCACTGCATGCCGGGTTTGGTTTGCCGGTACGGAAAATACAGAAAGCAAGGTGTGTTTAGCAACATCAGTATAACCATTTTTACCCCCGACAAAACTTTGCTGCTCCTTTAACGGATTGTTGTTGCTAAAGGTTCTAAGGCTGTCAGAATCTTCTTGCGGTGCGGTTTCTTGTAGACGGCTTGTAATATCAAAGATGAATGGTTTTTTCTCGTAAATATAACGACTTAGACGAAACAAGTCACGAACACTGGCGGTGTTGTTTGCTGAAAGACCACTTGGGTCAGCAAACTGTGTTGAGCCCATCCCCAACGCCAATGCTTTGCGGTTCATTAAGTTCAAGAATCGTCGCTTACCGCGGTGTTCTGCAATAGCTGCGGCAGCATCATTAGAAGATTCCAGAAGTAGCGGATAGTAAAGAGTTTGCAGGGTGAGGCGTTCTCCAGCTTCTAGCCCACCAGCCTGCCCTTCAGTGTTTACAGCATTGCTGCTGATCGGTACGACGTCATCTCCTGACATGGTTTCATCGGCGACAACTGCAGTCATTAGCTTTGTAATTGAGGCTATTGCTCGAGGAGTGTCTGGGTGTTTCTTTGCCAATACCTGACTGGTTTCAAGATCGGCAACAATGTAAGACGAAGCGTCAACTTTAGGTGGGGAGGTAGATACAGTTATTTCTGCAGATTCTTCTAGTTTGGTGTCAGCACGAGCTATACCCTGGTTGTCGTTATTGCCAGCCTCTTTGTTCTTTTCCCAGAAGGACGTGTTTGTGTCAATGGTTCGGCTTGGAGGCTCTTCAAGGAAGGCGGCCTTGGAAGCGAGATTGGTGGCTACTAAAGCAATCCCAACAATAATAACAAGCTGCAGTAAAAAACGTACGCCCTTGGAAGCAAATCGATTATCTTTTGAGGTACTACTCATAAGTAATTACATTTTGAATTGTAGCATGAACCATCTCTTGCGCAGAAAGGTGAAGCGATTGTGTTATACAACCAATTTGTAAAAGAAAGTGGTAAAATATAGTTGAAAAGATAAATATTATGCATTGTATTCATTGCGGAGACAAAACAAAAAATTCTCCTTGCTGTAAGAACTGCTGTGACGATTGTGGGCAGGTAAAAGGAGAAAAAGGAATTTATGCAATAAATCCTGTTGTTATAACAGCCGTACTTTTTATGGCTTTTGGGTTGGCTATTGTGGTTGTTTCGGTCTAAAGCAATACGTCTTTCAGCAGAGCAGGAATGTTCTAGTTTTAGGTTTGATACTATAAAATCATGCAAGACAAGAAAGGATATCTTTTTGGTGGATTCACTCTAATAGAACTGTTGGTAGTGGTGGCGATAATCAGCCTGCTCTCAAGCTTGGTGCTATCCAGTTTGCAGGGAGCAAGACAGAAAGCGCAAGTGGCGCGAATGGCTGAAGATTTTCGCCAGATTGAAAACGCTTTTAACTTGTACATGGTCTCTGAAGGCAAGCAGGTATGGCCGGATGGGTCATATTTCGGAGAGGGTGATTACCCACTTTTGCCTGACTTAGTGGAGAATACTGAATTTTCAGAGTACATGAGTACGGCGCCAAGCCGTCCAGTGTCGCTTACTGACGGAGCTGATCAATGGGATACATATACATACAACGGACCTGATAACGGTATGCCAAAAATCGCTTTAAGCTGGGTACCGCAGGAAATCGTTGATGACTATATTCAAATGATTGATGGTGAAGTCAGTTATAACTCCGGCAGGGTGCGTTACGAATCCGGAAGAAACCAGATTAACTACATTCTTTCTGAGACCGCTAACTTCTAACTCATTTGGGAATTTAACTTGAATCAAGCAGCTGTTTTTTATTCTGCCTCTACAACGAAACAAGTAACGAAAGCCCACCAAGCGGTGGGCTTTTGTCATTTAAATTACGTTGTGGAGATGGGGGGAATCGAACCCCCGTGCAGGCGTGCGGCCCGCTAGACTCTACACACCATAGACCACTTTTGGATTTAAAGACGGTGTGTTTAAAGTGGACAAAACCACACCGTCTCGATCCTCGTTTAGTTCGCCGTCAGCGGGAGGAAGTCGCTGACGGCTACACCTGATGATATATCACCACGGTCGTATATCAGGTGTCTACGGCGTGGCGGCTCACGCGTGTATTTACGCGTAGGCGAATGCAAAGTCAGAACCGCTAAAGTAGCGTGACTTTACACCTGCAGATTCAGTTTCATTGTCTGCACATAAGGTTCCCGACAGTTTAAAGCGGAATCGGGACCGCTGGTGTGCACTAACGAGCTCGCAAGCGCCTGTCGAGGCCGGTCATCCCCGTATGAAAATCAACTTAAACAGACACTTGTAGCTCTAGCGCTGATATTTTCTTTTTAAGGTACGCTGAACGTCTCTTTCCATATCGCGTTCTTTAATGTCCTTGCGTTTATCGTGCTTCTTTTTACCTTCTCCGACACCGATTTCTACCTTGATTCGTCCACCGGAATTATACATCGAAAGTGGGATAATGGCAATACCGCCTTCACGTTCATATGCGGCTAACTCACGGATTTCATCTTTGTGCAAAAGCAGCTTTCGAGATCGGTTGCTGTCATAATCTTCAGGAGCGTTAGCGGGTTGATAGGCGGGGATATGAGCCTCTACAAGGAACGCCTCACCTCCGCGTGGAGCAACGTATGCTCCTTTTAGTGAACCTTTTTTTTCACGCACTGATTTTACTTCGAAGCCAAAGAGTTTAATTCCGGCCTCATATTTTTTCTTAATTTTATAGTCTCGGTGCGCGGTTTTGTTTTTTAGTAAAGCCATGTCTTTCTGGCATTGTACCAGGCTTACCATTTTCTTTTAGCCAACTTTTGCGTATAATGATTATCGTTATGAGTCCGCAGTTTCCAACTCCAGATCAGGGAGGTAACAAACCTCCGGCTGACGGAGACAACAACCCAAGCTTTTTGCAGAATGTTATTACTGCCGTCATCATTTTTCTTTTAATTGGCGGAGCGTACGTGGTGGCACAAGAGTTAACAAAGAATGAAGAGGATATCTCTCTTTCAGAATTAGCAGCGTACGTTAAGGAAGGATCTGTTACAGAGATGGTGGTTGAAGGCGAGGATATAACTGCCACGGTTGAAGGAGAAAGCAAGGATCAGGTTACTCAAAAAGAGCCAGATACAGCCCTTACGGAAACATTAGCCAATTACGGAGTTACTGCAGAGGAGTTGGCTGAAGTAGATGTTCAGATTGAAAGCCCGTCCGGAATAGGTTACTGGCTGGCAAACCTTGCTCCATTCTTACTCCCGATCTTGTTTATCGGTGCTTTTATATGGTTTCTGTCTCGGCAGATGGGCGGTGGTGGCGCTGGTGGAATGAAACCGTTTACATTCGGCAAGTCTCGCGCTAAGTATATTGACCCTGAAGAACCGGGAGACAAGATTACATTTGATGATGTGGCCGGTGTTAAGGAGGCCAAGCAAGAGCTGGCTGAAATCGTTGAGTTCTTATCTACACCGGAGAAGTTTTTAGATATTGGAGCCGAAATACCAAAGGGGGTAATCTTGATGGGTGAGCCCGGGACCGGTAAGACTCTGCTGGCACGCGCGGTTGCTGGAGAGGCGAATGTTCCGTTCTTTTCAATTAGTGGATCAGAATTTGTAGAAATGTTTGTTGGTGTTGGAGCATCACGAGTCCGGGACATGTTCAAGGAGGCAAAAGAAGCCGCTCCGGCCATTATCTTTGTTGATGAAATTGATGCTGTTGGTCGTACTCGCGGTGCTGGTGTTGGTGGCGGAAATGATGAACGCGAGCAAACTCTGAACCAGATCCTTACGGAGATGGATGGTTTTGACCCGAACGAGAAGGTGATTGTAATGGCGGCCACAAACCGTCCTGATGTACTGGATCCGGCCCTACTTCGTCCGGGTCGTTTTGACCGGCGGGTACGGGTTGATACACCGGATATTAATGACCGGGAATCTATTTTGGAAATCCATGCTGAAGAAAAGCCACTCACTGACGATGTCGATCTTCGGGTGGTGGCAGAACGTACGCCTGGCTTTACTGGCGCTGATCTAGAATCGTTGGTGAATGAGGCGGCGATTCAGGCTGCTCGTGATGACCGAGAGGAGGTAAGCCAGTTTGACTTTATTCAATCAATAGAGAAGGTCATGCTTGGCCCTGAGCGGGAAAGTCATCTCCTCAGCGACGAAGAGAAAAAGCTTATTGCCTATCATGAAGCGGGCCATGCCGTGGTGTCTTCAGTGCTCAAGCATGCCGATCCGGTTCACAAAGTTTCTATAATCTCTCGCGGGAAAGCGGCCGGTTATACAATGAACCTACCAACAGAGGAAAGTCGATTTAAATCTAAAAAAGAGTTTATTGATGAACTAGCATATGCGCTTGGAGGATATGTCACCGAACAAATGATTTTTGATGATGTTACTACCGGTCCGGCAAATGATATTAAAACCATTACCAAGCGAGCTCGATCTATGGTTACCAAGTACGGCATGTCTGATGAAATTGGTCCTATAGCACTCGAGACGGATGATGGTCAACCACTGTACGGTCGTGTTGCAGCTGAAGATGAACGATACTCTCAGGATGTTGCAGCTAAGATTGATGCCGAGGTATCACGACTGATTGATGAGGCGAAAAAGCGGGCGAAAAAGACACTTACCGAACACCAAGATCTGCTTAACTACATTGCCAAAGAGCTTATTGAGAATGAGACCATTGAACGAGAAGACTTTGATACTATTTTGCGCTCACACGGCGTTACTCCAAAACAAGACAAAGATAAAAATAATGAAACCTCTTAATACTGAAACGCTAGTTTTGTTGTAGACACGACTGGCCGTAAGAGCGACCGGGTTGCAGACTGCAGTACTTTATTTTTTTCGATAATGTTCGCTATCGGCGGGCTTACTGAGTAGTATGCTTCTACTAGTGTGCGGCCTAGTGAAAATTCCAACAACACATTGTCTCGGAATTCACGCAGTACATCGATTTCGTTAGCTAGAGCAGTACCATATGCCGCTGTGGCAATAAAGCAACCTTCACCATCTCCACGATTTTCTCCGTCAGTATTAGGCACTATTTTGGCTTCACAAGAAACAAATGTGCTCTCTCCGGTAGCAGCGTTAATGTCTGCCGTGGCTGTTTTAACCCCCGGGGTTTCGTAAGCAATGTCGGCAGTGTCTGTAGAGGTAGATAGGCCGCCTGACCCGCTCCACTCCACGGTAGTGGTAGCTATATGCTCTCCAGCTTCATTCTCTTGGTGATCGGGGGAGGCATCCACGCTCCACTCTATATGATCGCCGACTTCATAATCAAAACCGTTAACGTCACAAGATACCGACTCTAAAGTGTTGGTAGCATTAGCTTCATCCTGGCCGGGTATTCTTGTTTCGCATGTGAGACTAGCATCCCGCGGCCCGGACTCAACAATCAATGTTGCTGATTTGTCTCCGACTTTGTCACGGTCGTAGGTGTTAGAGAAAGAAGATGAAGTGCTTACTACATTATTATTAACCTGCCACTCATACTCGTATTCATCTCCCGTTTCACCACCGGAAATTTCAGCATCCCAGTCAATATCCACCTCGTCTTCTTCAATGTCCATATCAACAGTGCATGACCCTTTGAGTGGCGCTGTTTCGACCTCTATCGTTTGTTCACATTGAATAGTTTTCTCGAGCTCTTCATCTTCCTCGCTATCACCACTTGATTCTACAGTGAACTGTGCCTCCTTGCTGCCTTCGGATTCAAAAATGGTTGTAATTTCTTGGCCGCTTTGCTGGTCCGTATCATTTACCTCCCAATCATATCTGTAGTTACCGTATCCGCCGACTGCGTATGCAATCCACTCGACTTCTTGGTTTGTCATCACGGTTTCTTCATCGTCGAATACAAGCTCAGGCCGATCGTCTTGGTTGTCTAAGCTGACTTGGCAGGATCCGGATAGTGGAGCTCTGGAAAACTCTTCATGAATGGCCTCCTGCAGAACAGGGAATACCTCCAGTGTAATAAGACTGTAACCACGAGCGTTTGGATGAATTAAATCTTCATTTGTGTACTCTGGCTCTAAGCCAGTATTGCCCATAACGTCTGGGGCGAAGTAGACATCAGTATCATTTGCTAAATCTCGAAACTCATCAGTGTAATCAACGTATGTAAATCCTGGCACGTCGTAAGATCCATGCCCCATCAAAACAACAACGATATCTTCATCTTGAAGCTCACTAATAATTTCTTCTAAGTTCGAGAAAGTTTCTTCAGGAGGTAACCGGCTTCGCTCCGGATCAACTTTCGGAACTATATCAGCTCCACCACCAAAAAGAATGACCATGTCTGGGTTTTCAGACAGGACACGTGATTCAAGCTCATCAAGCAATTCTTCTGTAGTGTCACCACTGTTGCCGGCATTTGTGATCTCATACTCGCCACCCATTAAGCGATCAAGTTGGCCAGGGAAGCTATCCTGACCGGAAACACCTCGACCTTCAACTAAACTATCGCCGTACGCAACAATTTCAGGAGATTCTCCCTCAGATAGAGGTGATACTTGCTGGGGTGAAGTTGAAGTGGTTGTGGTTTCTTGATCGCCCTCTTCAACGCTTGAAGTGCTTTGGCCTAAGCTGGCGTGTGGGTATGCCAGGAGGGAGAGGAGCAAAAGACTAAAGCCTCCTAAAAAAGCCCAAAAAGTAGTTGTACGTACTGTTCTCATAGTACGTTTACCACTGTGTCACAAAAAGATAAAAAGGCAATAAATCATGGAAAAAGTACATGCACCAGGACTCAAATTTGGAATCACTGCTGTATGAGCAAAGTGTGCGATAGTGGCACTCGCACTACATGAAATGAGTGCGCCCACCTGGATTCGAACCAGGGACGACGGCTGTATAAGAACCGTGCTCTAACCAGACTGAGCTATGGGCGCACTCATTTCACGAGCACTCATCTCTTGACCAAGAGCGGCACTCTACCAACTGAGCTATGCACGCACTTTTCCACGAGTGTATAAGGCGCAAATCGATCTCACTAACTGTATAAATAGTACTGAAGATTCACTGCTTTTTCAATCATTTAACCGTCCAGTGAAAAATAATTATATAATATATTATATAATTCTTACGAGTGGATACTTTACTCAAAGTGAGCGGATTTCTCAAGGCGAGTAGTACGCTCTCTTATTTTAGGATGTTTTTTAAGGTCCGGGTCTTTTTGAATAATGTCGGACGCGGCACTTCCGGCTGCTTCAACCAGGTCAATATTCTCCAAAGCCTCCATGGCTATGTCTGCCATGCCTGACTGGCGAGCGCCAACCATAGCACCGGGTCCACGAATCTCCAGGTCTTTTTCTGCTAGCTCGAATCCGTCGTTGGCTGTCTCTAAAGCTTTAAGTCGCCTTCGTGTCTTTTCGGTTTGAATGTTAGCAAAAAGAAAGCAGTGTGCCTGTGCTTGACTGCGCTGGACACGCCCTCGGAGTTGGTGTAGTTGAGCCAACCCGAAGCGTTCGGCGTTTTCGATAATGATGGTGGTGGCATTCGGCACGTTGACTCCAACTTCGACAACAGAAGTGGAAACCAGAATGTCTGCCTTGCCGTCAGCAAACTCATCCATAACTCTTTCTTTATCTTTATTCTTCATCTGGCCGTGAAGTATGTCGACAGTAAAATCAGGAAATGTTTGTTTCATTTTTTCTTCCATGGCTTCGACAGACATGACATCAAGAGCGCTGTCATCATCAGGGTCTGGCTTGTCGATTCGAGGGCAAATAACGTATGCTTGCTCACCATTTTTAAGTTTCTTGCGCAAAAAGTCATACGTTTTGTCACGCTCAGTTTCTTTTACGAGTTTTGTGTCGGCTGTTTTTCGTCCGGGCGGCATTTCATCAATCACCGAAAGATCAAGGTCGCCATAAATGGTAAGGGCGAGAGTGCGAGGAATCGGTGTGGCAGTCATGCTAAGCAAGTGTGGAAGCGGGCCTTCTTTTTTTACGAGCTTCTGGCGTTGGTTTACCCCAAAACGATGCTGTTCGTCAATAATCACGTATGCCAAGTTTTCAAACTGGATTTCATTCTGAATAAGGGAGTGGGTTCCTATTACGATTGAGACCACCCCTTCTTTTATCCATTTGAGCAGTTGGTTTTTGGAGATGTCTGTGGCTTTTGTATCGTCAATCTTGGAAGGAAACTTCCGACATCCGGACCCGGTAATCAATGCCATTTCAATTGGTAGATGGGCAAAGTAGTCGACAAAACTTTCAAACTGCTGACGGGCGAGAATTTCGGTTGGTGCCATATACGCTGCCTGTAAGTGACCGAACTCACGCCCTTTCGGAGGAGTTGTAACACTGGCGTATGCAGTGGCGGCGGCAACGAACGTCTTGCCGGAACCAACATCGCCTTCAAGCAACCGACTCATGGCGCGGTCGGTACGAAAGTCTTCAAGGATCTCCTTGATCGATCGCTTTTGGGCGTCAGTGGGAGTAAAATCAAAACGATCCAGAAAATCTTCTAGGTCATCATAGGTAGCCTTGATGGGGAAGGATTCTTGCTTGTTGAATTTATGGCGTGCTTGCTTCTTTATTATTTGTACAGCAAATACCTCCTCGAAGGCAAAACGCTTTTGGGCTATCTTGGCGTGAGCTTTCTTCTTTGGGGTGTGGATCCAAACAAGCGCCTTTTTTATATCAGGAAGGTTAAGTCTCTCTCGAAGTGTTTCTGGAAGCGGGTCTTTTAGAGAATCCAGAAGTGACTTCTTTGCAAGTAACTTTTTGATTGTGTGATAAATCCATTTTGATGATACACCGGATGAGCGTGAGTAGATAGGGAGTATGAAAACTTCATCATTATTATTCTGGGAAAATAAGGGGCCGGTATCAGGAAGCTTTTCTAGTTTTTTGTACTCAGGATTGGTAATGGATAATCTGTCGTCTTTTTCTTTTGCTTTGCCGGTAAGTTTTACGGGTTGATTTTCATCCACCATTTCGGCAATGTATGGTTGATGAAACCAAACAACTGAAAGTTTACCTGTATCATCAACGAAATCTGCTGTCGCCATCGGTATGTTTTTGCGGTAGGATTTTTTGGTTTGTAAGTTTTTCAAATGGCCGTACAAAACAACTTCCGCGCCGTCTTTTACGTTTTTGGCTCGTGTGATATTTTCACGCGTTACAAAGCGGGTTGGGAAGTGGTACAATATGTCGCCCACCGTCTCGATCCCGAGGTTTTCTAAAGCGTTTTTTTGTTTTTTTTGTACTGGCACAACGTTATCCAGCGGTGTATCGAAACGTACTTTCATCAATGAAATAATACATCATTTTGATTGTTTTATGTTTCAAGATGCTTAGTAGCAGTTCAATATCTATTGACAAGTATAGTTTTATGTGAATTAATTATACCAGGAAATCATCTAGTAACTTCACAACAATCAGCAAGGTGGCTGCTACTATGCAAGCTCGATTTTATTTTTCCGCACTGTTTGCTTTTACGGTACTTATTACTTTTTCTGCTTGTGACATGTCCGGTGGTAATTCAGATCCGCCTTCGAAGACTGTATGGGAGTATAGTAAAGATAGCTCGCGAGTGGAGGCTGCTTTTGTGGCTGGCGAGTCCTGGGGTGACTTTAGGCAAGTCCTTCGGGTGGTGTACCACCCCGAAGAAGAATCACCGGTAGATATTGTTTTGGAAGATGGCGATGGTCAAGAGCGCCATGTTCGCTTGAAGGGAGTTTTGAAGAAGACAGGTACGGGTACAGAGAATCCTGTCGGTTCTGGTTCAGCACTAATTTTTCATCAGTTTTTTGCAGATGTTAGTTCGTGCGATGTTGACCCTCAGGAGACAACTGGAGACTTTCGTGAACCGTTTTACCGAGGGGTTAGAGACCAAGCAATACCCAAAATAGTTCACGGAGTCAATCAGTTATCTATAAATGCTGATACGTGCGAGGCCTTGTAGTACATTAATTGTTTTAACTCATCCTACCACTATCACTCAGCTTGCAACACTGCAAGCTGGGTATTTTTTATGGAAGTTACAGCGATTGATAAGTATATATATTTGTGCTTTAATTACGCCTGCACCAACTCGTTCATTCTAATCAAAAAGGTGAACCTATATGCAAAGGACTCGATCTATTCCGGCCTTTGTACTATTACTCGCCTTAGGATTGCTTGTCGTTTCTTGCAGTTCTTCTCGGACGAATAAACTGCAAAGCTCTATTGACTCAACTGTATTTAAAACTGATTCATCTGAAAGCGTTCTTCCTTTTCACTGGCAGAAGTCAGGTGGCTCTAGCCTGAAAGGATTTATCACTAAAGTTGAGTGTGAGGGTCATGCATGTAAAGAGGGCGGTCATCTTATTTTTAAATCTACCAGAATTTACGGTGAAGCTAGTGAAATCGACAACGTTAATGCACTCCAGGTTCCGATCCTTGTTTCGTTTTGGAAGGACCCTGACAGCAAAGAAAGATATTATCTGCAAGCTCGAAAGAGTTGCGGTGAAGATTATCAGATTTCACGTGAGGCGTACATCGACTTTAATTCTGATGTAACCCCGCAAGCCGCCCGGCAGTTTGACAACCTGCAAGCGAACCTTGATAAGCTCTCCGATGCATTGTGCGAGTAATCTTTACACAACAAAAACAAACAACATAACTTCAACCGGCAGCTTAAGCTGCCGGTTTTTTACTTACAGAACCCTAACTATTTCTTTTTTGTTAAAAATTTATCACCATCTTGGCTAACAAAACCTTCTTCTTTAAGTTTTTTGAGATTTGTTTCTATATCTTTCATGCGCGGACTGTTTTCTACTAACTCTTGAAATTCTGTTGCAATACTTTTCTTGCTTACCGGTTCATTATCTAAGATGAAGCGGGTGATTTTTGCTCGAAGCTGTCGGTTTGATCCGGAAAACTTGGACTGGGGAGTGTAGCTTTTACTGCGTTTGTTTGGGTTACCGTATTTCTTTTTAATATGTGAACCATAATCCATCAGTGCCCAGTACCACTCCCGGATGTTTTCTGAGGGCAGTGTTTCTTCCACTTTTTCTTTTATTTGGTCATCACTTATTTTAGAGTTTTCAGGAAAAAAGTGGTGGAGGAAAACGGTGCGGATGTTAGTTTCCACAAACACAACCGGCTTTTCAAAACAAAAGGCAAGCAAAGCTCCGGCGGTGTATGGGCCGACTCCGTGAAGTGTCTCTAGCTCATCTCGAGTGTTCGGAAGCTTGCTGTTGTGTTCGTCTACAATTTGTCCTGCTGACTGATGCAAGTAAACAGCTCGGCGGTTATAGCCCAGCCCTTGCCACGCAGAGAGCACTTCTTTCCGGGCGGCTTGTTTGAGGTCTGTAAATGAAGGAAACTGCTCGATCCATTCTTCATACTTCGGAATGACCCGACTGGCTTGCGTTTGCTGGAGCATAATCTCGGAAACAAAAATTTTGTAGTCATCATCGGTTTTACGCCACGGTAGTTCGCGCTTGTTGTTTTCAAAAAAGTTCCATACTTTGTTTTGAAATGTAGCAGGATCCATATTTTGAAGATGAAGATTAAGGGGGGCACTCTCACGCCTTCGCAAGCTCAGCGGACTGTGTCCGCCATAGCTCGCTTCGGCGAGCGGTCACTTCCGCTTTGGTAAGAGATATCACCAAAGCTTCGGTGCACCGAACAGTGATCGCCTGATTATTATTCGTCTCGCTGAAGCTTGTGCGGAAACCGGCTCAAGCAGAAGCGGACGAGCGAAGGCGGAGGGGGCGGGATTCGAACCCGCGGTACGTATAAACGTACACACGCTTTCCAAGCGTGCACAATCGACCGCTCTGTCACCCCTCCTTTGTTCTCACTCTGAGGCAAATAATAGCATTTTTTGTAGTTAATCTCTAATGCGCAAAAGCCAAAGCAAGGATGCGTTCGGGGTTACCGGCTTTTAGTGCTCGGTGCGCTTCGTTAAAGGTTGCTCCGGTGGTGGTTACGTCGTCTATCAGTACCACTACTTGATTGGTTACATTAATTGAAGGTTTTAATTGAAAGGCTCCCGAGAGATTACTCTGCCGCTCTTTTTTGGTCAGGGTGGTTTGTGGTGGCGTTTCTTTTACCTTTTTGAGCGCAGACTTGAAACGCAGTGTTCCGCTTGTGTCATGTTTGGTGGTTGCTTTCACAATGGCTCGGCAGTGATTGCCATTTCGCTTGTGCTTTCTTTTGTGTGACATAGGGATTGGAACGAGAGTAAGTGTGTCGGCAAACACTCTTTCTTGTTCGCATACCGAAAGCAGCTGATCGTATAAAACAGTACTTATTAACTTTACCGCTGTCTGGCTGGAGCCATATTTCGCCGCTTGCACTATGTTACGCACTTTTTCATGCCGGTAGTTGACTCCTGCATGCACAAAGCTTTGTGTCGGATTGTCTGCCTGAGGTAGTGACAAGTTATCCTTTTTGTACAATTCTCGAATCTGCTGCTCCTTTTTGCTTGGAGGGAACAGTAAATCGAGTGCAGCTGTAATAACAGACGAGAGGTGCATAAGTGATATACTATAATTGTACATACGTTATGGCTAACATATTCTCAAATCTTTCCAAAAAGCTTTTCGGTTTTTCCGGCGGTGCTGACAATGGCGTCATTGGCATAGACTTTAGCGCCGGAGCAATCAAGGTGGTGCAAATCCGTAAGGACAAGAACAGTCCGGTTTTGCAAACATACGGAGAACTATCTTTGGGTCCGTATGTTGACAAACCGGTCGGCGAAGCTGTAAAGCCGTCCCCGGAGACACTCGGATCTGCTCTTGAAGATATTCTGAAGGAGGCGAAAGTTACGACATCCGCCGCCGGAGTCTCTATACCGCTTTCGGCCAGTTTGATAAATATAATCGATCTTCCGCCGATTTCTGACGACAATAAGCTCAAGGAGGTTGTTCCTATCGAAGCCCGAAAATATTTACCTGTTGATCCAGAAGAGGTGCTAATGGACTGGGACATCATAAATAAAGCTGATTCTCACGAAGACAATCCACCTCGAGCTCTGGTGGTAGCTATTCACAAAGAGGCTATTGAGCGTTATCAGCAAGCACTCGAGTCCAGTGATCTTGATGTAAGTTTTTTTGAAATTGAAATATTCAGCACTATACGTTCTACGCTAGATCGTGGAATTGAGCCAATACTTGTAGTAGATTTAGGTGCAGAGTCTACCAAGGTGTACATTATCGAGCATGGCGTCGTCCGTGGGTCTCACAACATAAACCAGGGCGGGCAGGATATCACCAAATCCGTAGCTTCTTCATTAGATGTCGACTTCGAAACAGCCGAGAAGATAAAACGGGAAAAAGGATTAAACGGTGAAGGAGAGGATGCTGAAACAGTACAGAAAAATGCCCACAAGGTCTTGGATCACTTATTCTCACGAACCCGAGAAATAGTGGTGGATTACCAAAAGAAAAACAACAAAGTCGTTAACGAAGCGGTTCTTACTGGAGGCGGATCAATACTGAAGGGGGTTGAGGAGCTGGCTAGCGAAGAGCTTGATGCAGAAGTAAACCGAGCCGACCCTTTCTCTAAACTACAAACGCCAAAATTCCTAAATGAAACCTTAACGGAAATAGGGCCTGAGTTTGCGGTGGCGATTGGTGCAGCCTTGCGACGACTCCGAGAGTAGTGGGTTATCAACAAGATGCGTTATATGAAGTGATATACTGAAAGTGGAACCTATTTATATACTATGGTAGATCAAGACTTTCAGTCCTCATCATTTATACCAGAAGAAACAGAACCAACCTCCGGTGGTGGTGAGGGTGGTAGCGGTAGTAGCTTACTTTCTGTTATGGCGGTTACTCTTACTGTAGCAGTCGGGTTGGCTGCAGCAGGATCATTTTTATATAAGCAGTACAGTCAATCTCAACTTGAGAGCAAAAAGCAGGAGTTAGAGCAAGCCAAAGCCGATTTTGATCAAGGGCTTATAGATGAACTCGAACGATTATCTAATCGCATAGACACAGCGGAAACAATCTTGAATGAACACGTAGCCTACACACCGGTGTTTGACATGGTTGAAGAGGCTACTCTTGCAGGGGTGCAGTTCACCTCCATGGAGGTAACACGATCGAACCAAAGTCGGGGTAACCAGTCAGATAACGAATCGTCAGATGTAACTGTATTAATGCAGGGGGTTGGAGGAAGCTATGCTGCAGTAGCTTTGCAGTCTGAAGCTCTGGCTGAACATGAAGATATTACCAATCCAATCTTGTCTGAGTTTGGGTTGGGGGAAGGAGGTGATGTAAATTTTTCGGTGGAGTTTTCGGTGTCTGAATCTAATGTGCAATATAACAATACTATTTAATTATGCGTAAACTACTTCTACCACTCATACTTTTTGGTCTGTCTTTTTCTGCATTCTTTTGGTATATTCAGCCGACTTATGCAGAGATTCAGGAGATTCAGTCAGAGGTCAGTCAGTACGATGCTACCTTGGATAAGGTGGCGCAGTTGCAGCAGATACGGGACGACCTGTTGTCTACATACAACTCAATTCAAAGTCGTCAGCTTGATCGGCTGAACAAAATGCTGCCTGACGCTGTTGATACGGTGAAGTTCTTGATTGAGTTGGATGAGGTTGCAGCCTCGCACGGCATGAGTGTTCAAGACATATCTTTCAACAAGACGCCTAACAGTCAGTCGGGTGAATCAGGAAACAGCGGGCAGTACAATACGATTGAAGCGGTCTTTAATGTTTCTGGCCCATACGAAGATATGTTGTCATTCATGCGTGATATCGAACGTTCGGCTCGATTGATAGATTTACAAAATGTGAATGTAAGTACGAACCAGGATGGAGGTGAAAATCAGTATCAATTTACACTGCAAACATACTGGTTTGCAGGCCAATAATAACTTTCTACTGTGAAAAACATTTCTAACAAAGCAATTGGCGGTATAGTAGTCGTCTTACTACTTGCGTTTGGTGGATATCTGCTTTATAGCGGTTCGTCTGCAACTAGTGAAGATGTGGGTCCGCTTACTACATCTGACCCTATAAGTGATGAATCGTCTCCGGAAGTGGTTCAGCAGCTAAATCGGCTACGCAGTATAAATATAAACACTGATTTTCTGGCGTCCACTGAATTTCGAAGCTTGGCTGATTTCAGCATACAGATCAACCCGCAGCCGGTAGGGCGAGACAATCCTTTCGCACCGGCTAGCTTCGTGCCGAGTGGAGACATTATCACTCCTACAGAAGAAGAATTTGGTGCCACACAGCCTTCAACATCAACAACTAACAACCAGGCAACGAGCTCTTCTACCAGTACGCCAAGCGGAACAAGTTCATCAGCAACAACGTCAACATCACAGTAAAGTTCAAGAAAGGAGGTTGGCGAGTAATTTCACAATTTTTATACCGACATGGATCTGGCAAAAATTCTTACACAAAACGATGTCTTAGATGAAGGTAAATTATCAGAGATCCGAGAAGCGGTTGAAGAAGCTGATGCACCGGCAACTGAAGTTCTTCAACGGTATGACGTATCTCCCGAACAAATTCTAGAGGCGAAAAGTGAGTACTTTGGCGTGCCGGCTAGAAATTTACGTCAACAGTCAATATCTTCAAAAGCGGAGAACATGATTTCTCAGAACGCCGTTGAGCGTTATCAAATACTACCCTTAGAGGTTAAAGACGGAGTCCTGGAGGTAGGTTTTGTTGATCCGGGGAACATTGAGGCTCGTGACGCTGTTCAATTTATAGCTTCCAAGAATGACATACCCTTCAAGATGTTTGTCATCTTGGAGTCGCAATTCCATGAGGTGCAAAAAAGCGGCGGTACACTCTCAGGAGAGGTGAGTGAAGCCATTTCTGCTCTTGAAAGTGAGTTATCAGAAGAAGAGGAGGAGATATCTAAAGAAGTTGAAGGGTTATCCGGAGAGGAAAAGAAGGATACGGAAACCACTGAAATAATAGAGGATGCTCCGGTAACAAAAATTGTGGCTACGATTTTACGGTACGCTACCGAAGGAGGGGCTTCGGATGTTCATATAGAGCCGGTCGACAAACAAATTCGAGTTCGTTTCCGTGTTGACGGAGAACTACATACCAGCTTGATGCTTCCCAAGAGCGTGTTAAGTGCGGTGGTAGCCCGTATAAAAATTCTTTCAAATATGAAACTAGATGAAAAGCGAAAGCCGCAAGATGGTCGCTTCTCAGCTCACATTAATGACAGAAAAATCGATTTCCGTGTATCAACGTTTCCGACGTATCACGGTGAGAAAATAGTTATGCGTATTTTAGACCCTGATAAAGGGATTATTGGTCTTGAGGACATCGGGCTTACCGAACGCAATCAAAACATCATCAAAAAGGCTATTACGCAACCGTACGGAATGATCCTCATTTCAGGCCCAACCGGTTCAGGGAAAACAACCACGCTGTACTCTATGCTACGTGAGTTGGACACAGACAGTAAGAACGTACTGTCGCTTGAAGACCCGGTTGAGTACAACTTGGATGGAATTAACCAGTCACAAATCCGGCCTGAAATTGGCTACACGTTTGCTAACGGACTGCGGACAACTCTGCGCCAGGACCCGGACGTCATTATGGTGGGTGAGATACGAGACCAAGAGACGGCACGACTGGCTGTTCGGGCTGCTTTGACCGGCCACTTGGTGTTCTCCACAATTCACACCAATGATGCAACTGGAGTGATACCGCGTTTGGTGGATATGGGTATTGATCCATATCTGATCGCTCCAACGTTAATGCTGGCAATTGCCCAGCGGCTGGTACGTAGGTTATGTGAAGGTGCGGGATCTCCAGTCCCGATTGAGGGTGGAATTAAGAAAATGATAGATGAGGAGTTTCAGGGTATACCTGAAGAGTATATGCAGGACATTACCATTCCTGATCATGTGTATGAGCCACAATCAACCGAAGAGTGTCCGTCCGGCTTAGCTGGCCGAACAGGAGCTTTCGAAATTCTCGAAGTTAATAACGAGGTTGAGCGAGTTGTACTTAACGGAGCTAACGAAAATGAGATTCAAAAAGCGGCCAGGAAAAACGGTATGTTTACTATGCGAGAAGACGCACTTTTGAAGGTGTTCAAAGGGAAAGTTCCTTTTGAAGAAATTAATAAATTATAGTGATATACTAAAAGTATGAGTTCCGACAAAAATACAGATACACTCAAAAAAGTTCTTTTGGTGGATGACGATGAATACATTTTAGATATTTATTCAGTAAAGTTTCAAGAAGAAGAGGTGGATGTGAAGGCGGTTGATAATGCCAAGGAAGCCCTTGAGATACTGGCCGAAGAAGAGTTTGATGCAGTGCTTTTGGATATAGTTATGCCGGCAATGAGTGGCTTGGAGATGTTAGAGGCAATCAGGGAGCGGGAGATATCCGGCGACGCGAGTGTGATAGTGCTTTCAAACCAAGGTCAGCCTGAAGACATAGAAAAGGCCGAGAAGTATGATATTGACGGCTACATAGTGAAAGCCAGTTCAGTGCCGTCTGAGGTGCTTGAGCAAGTACGTGAAATTTACGACGAAAATCATGACTAGAAGTCAAGATATAATTGAAAAGCTTGTTCACATTGCTCTTGATCGAGAGGCGTCTGATATACACATATCTAGCGGGCGACATCCGACAGTGCGGGTCGAAGATAATTTGCAGGTACTTAGTGACATACCGGAAATGTCAGCTGATGTGGTGGACAGGCTACTGCGAGAAATCTTGTCTGAAGACGAGATGAACCAGTTAACTCGGCAGCGCAGTCTGGACTTCTCGTTCTCTTATGAAGACCAGGCTCGTTTTCGCTGCAATGCCTTCTACAAGCGCGGTGCGCCGGCACTAGCCATGCGGCTGATCCCTTCAGAGGTACGTGATCTAGCTCAGCTTAATCTTCCTCAACAGCTTGAGCAATTTACTTCTCTTGAGCAAGGGTTCTTTCTTGTTGTTGGTCCGGTTGGTCAGGGTAAAACCACCACACTTGCTGCATTAATTAATCTAATAAACAAAAGGCGTTCCGAACACATTATCACCATTGAGGATCCAATAGAGTATATATATGAACCGAAGAAATCTATCATTGACCAACGGGAGGTTCGTATAGACACACCGGACTTCCAGTCGGGTCTGCGTGGCGTATTTCGCCAGGATGTCGATGTGGTAATGGTCGGTGAAATGCGCGGCCAAGAAACAGTTTCTACAGCAGTGACCGCAGGTGAAACAGGCCACCTTGTGTACTCTACACTTCATACGAATGACGCAGCACAAACAATTGACCGTATTATTGATACCTTTCCGCCACGCCAACAGGAGCAGGTTCGAGCACAGTTAGCAGCCAGCCTGTCAGGTATTTTCTCACAGCGACTTATACCGCGAATATCTGGCGGCCGAATTCCTGCATACGAACTTCTTATTGCTAACTCTGCAGTATCCAACTTGATTCGAGAGGGGCGTACACACGAAATCGATACAGTAATTGAGACAAGCTCCGATGAAGGAATGGTAAGCATGAATCAGTCACTGGCCAGGTTAGTGAGAAGCGAGGAGGTGGCCTTAGATGAGGCTCGACGTTGGTCTCTGAATCCACGTCAGCTTGAAAAGATGATTTAATATACTTACATATATGCGTTTTAACTACACATCGATAGACGACGAAGGGAATGAAAGCGAAGGCTCTATTGAGGCCTTTAACAGAGAAGCGGCTATCAGCAGTCTGCAGCGACGTGGAATGACAATTACGTCTATTAGTCAGGCGAACGAAAACGTTCCGTTTTGGGAGCGTCGCATTACTCTTTTTGAGCGGGTTTCTCATAAGGAGGTGGTGATTTTGAGTCGGCAAATATCCACGCTATTTCAGGCTCAGGTATCTGCCCTCAAAGTCTTTCAGCTTTTGGCGCAGTCAGCTGATAATCCGAAGTTAAAAGATGCGCTTACGGCTGTTGTTGCAGATCTGAAAGGCGGGAGTTCGATTGCGGATGCAATGGATGAGCATGACGACATCTTTAGTGACTTTTATGTAAATATGGTTCGAGCTGGTGAGGAGTCAGGTAACCTCAGTGAGACTTTCGCATATTTAGCCGACTATCTAGACAGAAACTACGAACTAACTTCAAAAGCTAAAAACGCACTCGTCTATCCAGCTTTTGTGATCTTCACCTTCATTGCGGTAATGGGGTTAATGCTTACAACCGTAATTCCGAACATTACTCAAATTATTGAGCAGTCTGGCCAAACTGTTCCGATTTATACGCAGTTTGTAATTGCTTTGTCAGACTTCCTGGTTAACTACGGCTGGTTCCTCTTGATAGGAATGGCTGTTGCGGCCTACGGGATTTGGTACTACACACAAGAAACGGAAGAAGGGAAAGAGTTCTTGGGAGAGCTAAAGTTAGCAGTGCCGTATGTTGGTGATTTGTACAGAAAGTTGTACCTTTCACGGCTGGCTGACAATATGCATACTATGCTGAAGTCGGGTATTCCTATGACTCGAGCTATAGAAATTACATCAACGGTTATAAATAATGGAGTTTATGAACGCATACTGGATAAGGCGGTCGAAGACATCCGGGGCGGAACGTCCGTGGCAGATTCACTGGATGGCCATGAAGAAATACCGAACATCATGGTGCAGATGGTTCGGGTTGGTGAGGAAACGGGTGAACTCGGTGAAATTCTGGAAACACTTTCTGACTTCTACCGACGTGAGGTGGAGAATGCAGTTGATACGCTGGTCGGTATGATTGAGCCGGTTATGATCCTGCTTCTTGGTGTTGGAGTGGGTGGTCTTTTGGCGTCTGTACTTATGCCGATTTATAACCTGTCTTCCGGGCTCTAAAACATTAGCTGGATCTATCATTTAGGGCTTGCTGTATCAGGAAGGGTGCATGGTTGTGGTTCTGGCATGCAGGTTTTCCACATATATGCCTTTTAGGCCAAAGTTACACGCTATAATATACCCACGGTACTTTCCGACCGGTCGGAGAGAAAGTACTTTTTATTAATTACTAGTTAATCGATTAATTTTGTGTCTAGTTATAAACAAATGATGAAGAGAAATGGTGGTTTCACCCTCATTGAGCTCTTGGTGGTAATCGCCATCATTGGAATTCTTTC
>CAYVKO010000004.1:0-8763 GCA_964452185.1 uncultured Candidatus Saccharibacteria bacterium | reverse complement strand
TGAGCGGGGTTTTTTATTTGAGCTGATATCATGTAAGCATGACTGAAGTTCTTGTCTTTGTTTTCGGTACCATAGTTGGAAGCGGTATTAACGCGCTCGACTACCGTTTCGGCACAGATAAAAGCTGGCTTTTTGACCGTTCGGCGTGTCCGAAGTGTGGACACATGCTTCAAGCATGGGAGCTTATACCGGTTGTAAGTTTTGTGCTTTTAGGGCGTCGGTGCAGTGCGTGTGATAGAAAAATAAGCTTCCGGTATCCGTTGGTTGAGTTAGCTGCCGGCGGGCTGTTCGTGCTTACTTACATTACCTTTTCACTTCTTCAAGCTATTTTTGCGAGCTTTATTTTAACTGTACTGCTTTTTATTTATGTTCATGATGCACGCACCCTTATAATCCCCAACCGGGCGATGTGGAGTTTTAATACTTTAGCTTTCTTGTCTTTGTTTATAGAGTTTGGGGGAGGGCAAATCTTACTTCAGACGCCAACCTTGATAGAGTTTTTGGCTGGTCCGCTTTTGGCTACACCGCTCTTTTTGTTGTGGTATGGATCCAGCGGCAAGGCTATGGGGTTTGGGGATGTAAAGTTAACGCTTGGTTTTGGGTGGCTTCTGGGTATTTCTGTCGGCTTGTCGGCTGTGGTGTTAGCGTTTTGGGTGGGGGCGGTTGTGAGTCTGGGAATCTTGACCTGGCAGCGCCTGTGGAAAAGCAGCTCGCACAAAGTTGAAGAAAAGCTTACAATGAAATCAGTCGTTCCATTCGGGCCTTTTTTGATTATCGGATTTATTTTGGTATATCTTGGTGGTGTAAGTGTACTCTCCTTGTTTTGACTAACTCTTATAAAACGCAACAGAATGGACAGGCAAAAGGATTCTCTTTGGTAGAGGTGGTGGTTTCGGTAGGAATTATTGCCCTGGTTGCCGGCATAGTTGTTGGTGGGCATTCTGAATTTGATAACAGTGTGGATCTTACCAACTTAGCTTATGAGATATCACTTACTGTGCGGCAAGCACAAGTGTACAGCACAACTGTAAGAGAGTCCTCACAAGGATCTGGAGATTTTTCAGGAGGGTGGGGTGTGCATTTTGACCATAACCACCCTACGTGGTTTGTGTTGTTTGCAGATGAAGACGGAGATCGGGAGTATGACTGGAATGATGGAGAGGAACGCAAAACGTATACCTTATCCGATGGGTATACTTATTTTGTTTGTGGTATAAAGACAGATGATACAGAAGATTGTTTTAGTCCGGAGAACACCGATGTGGAAACGAGTGTTGTGTACGAACGCCCGGATGCGCAAGCATTTTTCTCCGTCTACAACGACAACTCATACAAAGGATTAAACATATATATTACTTCACAAGATGGTAGTGAGCGTAAAATAGTTATACGCGATTCAGGACTAATAGCCGTAGAGTAGTTTATGCACCCTTCTTCACAACAAAACGGATTTACTCTTATAGAAATACTGGTTTCTTTAGGGGTGTTTATAGTTGTGGTTACTATTGCTATAGGCTCTATCTTATCTGTAATGGAGGCGAACAGAAAAACACAGAACTTTCAAGATGTAGCAAACAATATCGGATTTATCCTAGAGGATATAAGTAGAAACGCCCGTGTTGGATCAGCTTATCACTGCGGATCAAGTGGATCCATAGATGAACCGCAAAATTGCTCTGAAGGTGATTCATTTTTTGCTTTTGAGCCTCAGGAAGGCAATCCCAACTCTTTTGATGATCAGTTTGTATACCGGCTAAATGAAGATAAGGTTGAAAAGTCCACGGACGGAGGCAGCACTTACTCTGATATCACTGATAGCGAGATCACCGTAGACAGGTTGCAGTTTTATGTGTCAAATGCAGATATGGAGAGCTCACCGCAACCACGCGTACTCGTTATGCTTTCAGGAACAGCTGGTACAGATACTGCTTCAGAAGACTTCAATATTCAGACAACTATAAGCCAGCGAGACCGGGCATCAACAAGTTCCGGTCCTGCAGAAGGCACAAATGTTGAACCAAATCCTAAATGTCCGCTTGACCCTGATGTGCCAGGTCGAATACTTGTAAACATGGAAGAGCAAAAAGAGGATGATACGTACGTACACAAAAATACCTGCCTTAAGTATACTGCTGATCAAGAGATTCCGGCCGGTGAGTATACGGTTACATACGTGACCTGGGATAATCACTGTGATGATGTAGAAAACCCAGAAGAGGAGGACTGCAATAATGACCAGGCAGAAGAGCAGTCGTGGATACAAGTAGAACAAAACTGGCACTGCGGCAGCGAAGGAAATGACCTCTATGTATCACCTAAAAGTGTAGATATACCATGGGACGCAAACACCCAAATTACTAAATGGGAAAATCAGACTGTTACAGAGGCTGGTAATACGGAGGCTAGTGATGAAATAACAGCTCGAGGTGGTCAGGATGCCGACAGCCACATTCCGGTTTGTGTAGCGTTCGATCCACAAGACGAAGAAAGTATTATTAATATTGAAGAGTTCTAACTATCACATGCAGTCTGATACTTATACCAAAACTGGCTTTACTCTTATAGAAACCCTCGTTGCTATTTCTGTCTTGCTCATCGGGGTAGTAGCTCCGCTATCTATAGGGTATCAAGCTATCAGAGCTTCCCAGATTAGCAAGGAGCGAGTTGAGGCATTTTATTTGGGTCAGGATGCAGTAGAGTATGTGCGTAATGTGCGAGACACTAATATTCGTGAAGGGAATTCCTGGACTCAGGGTCTCGAACCGTGCCTGGATAGTGTGTGCAAAATAGATGTTCCTAATGAAATTGTGGAAAGTTGTTCCGGATCTTCGTGCGAGCCACTTCGGCGAAATTCTGACTCAGGGTTGGTTGGTTATGATAATGGTTGGAGTGAAACGAAGTATGTTCGCGAAGTAGAGATAACCAGCAACAGCAATAGAGAAATGATAATAGACGTAACAGTTTCGTGGAGCACTGGTATATTTGACCGAAGTATAAGAATCCGAGACAACCTCTTTAAGTGGATATAACATGAAAAATCAACCAACTAACAACAACGGTATAGCCCTTCTTATTGCAGTGATAATTGTATCGGCTCTGTTATCTATTGCTGTAAGTCTTTCTAGTATAATGCAACGGCATGTTGAGTTATCCTCTCTGGGTAGAGAATCTCAAGTAGCATTTTACGGTGCTGATTCCGGATTAGAGTGTGCACTTTACTGGGATTTGGAAGAAGGTGCGTTTAGTACAAGTTCTACTTCCAATATAAGTTGCAATGACCAACCTTTTACTGTTGGAGGGAATAGTATTAGTACATTTACTATTCAGCCCGATGGAGGGACATACTGTGCGGAGGTGCGAGTAGAGAAAAGTAGTACAGGCTCAACTACAATCGTCTCGCGCGGGTATAATGAGTGCGATACAGATACAAGGCGTGTAGAGCGAGCTCTTCGCACCACTTACTAACTTAATTTGTGAATAAAAGTAAAGAGAGCAAAAAACAACGAATAAAAAAGTTGCGCAAAGAACTTGCGCGGCATCAGTATCTTTATCACGTAAAAGATGAACCGGAAATCAGCGACCAGGCGTATGATTCGCTGATGCAGGAGCTAAAAGAGCTCGAAGAAGAGTTCCCGGAACTTGACTCCCCCACAAGCCCGACCAAGCGTGTCGGAGGTGAACCGCTCGATGAGTTTGAGCAGGTTGATCATACAGTACGTCAGTACTCATTTGATAATGTTTTTTCAAAAGAAGAGCTACAAGACTGGCACGAAAAAACTTTGCGATTTGCAAAGAAGGCAGGTTTTTCTACAGGCAATATAGATTATGTTGGCGAGTTAAAAATAGACGGCCTTAAAATTACCTTAACCTATGAAGGCGGAAAGCTTGTTACGGCAGCCACTCGAGGTGATGGTCGAGTTGGTGAGAATGTCACGCAGAATATTCGCACTATCCCGACAATACCGTTAGAGCTTGATTGGGATATAAATATTATTATTGGCGGTGAGGTCTGGTTATCGCACACTGAGTTTGAGAAGATAAATGAACGCAGAAAGGAAGCAGGCAAGAGTGCTTTTGCCAACCCGAGAAATGCAGCAGCTGGCTCAATCAGACAGCTTGATCCTTCTGTAACAGCTCGTCGCAATTTAGATTTTTTTGCATACGATATTGAGCAAGTGGGTAGTTCAGAGTTTGAGACTCCTAAGACGCAAGAAGATGAGCTGGAGTTATTAAAAAAGTTGCATTTTAAGGTTAATCCTGATCATGTGCATTGCCAGGAGCTTAATTGTATTCAAGAATTTTATGATAAATGGACCAAAAAGAAAGATGACCAAGACTACGAAGTGGACGGAGTTGTCATAAAAGTAAATCAAAAAGATATACAAGAAGAGCTGGGCTATACAGCTACAGCACCGCGTTGGGCCGTAGCTTACAAATTCCCGGCCGAGACGACCACCACGGTTATTGAGGACATTCAGCTTCAGGTAGGGCGTACCGGTGCCATTACACCGGTAGCTCATCTTGAACCGGTAACGCTTGATGGGTCAAAGGTAGCTCGGGCAACCCTGCACAATGAAGATGAAATAAAACGCCTTGATGTGCGGGTTGGAGATACAGTGGTTATTAAAAAAGCTGGTGATATTATTCCGCAGGTAGTTGAGGTACTGACTGACTTGCGGCCAGATGATACACAGCCGTTTACATTTCCCGAGCGGTTAGATGCTTGTGGTGGAGACGGCACGATAATCCGGCCGGAAGGTGAGGCAAAACATCGCTGTAAGCATCCTGGCGGCCGCCAGCGCAAGGAGCGTTTTTATCACTTTGTTTCCAAAGCCTGTTTTGATATTGACGGGTTAGGGCCGAATATAATCGATCAACTTCTAACGAATGACTTAGTAACAGACTTTGTTGATATTTTTCAGCTTAAGAAAGAAGAGCTTCTTGAGCTTGAGCGGTTTGCCGACAAGTCAGCTGATAATCTGCTTGAAGCCATAGATAATTCTCGAGATATTTCCTTGCCGCGATTTCTGCACTCGCTTTCTATTGATTATGTTGGTGCAGAGACAGCTCGTCTTTTGGCAAAACAGTTTAGAACGCTTTCATCTGTCCGGCAAGCAAGTCAGGCGGATTTAGAGGCTATTGATGGTATAGGTGATGCGGTGGCTCAGTCAGTGGCGGATTGGTTCACTCGAGAAGATAACCAGAAGCTCGTTGATGATTTACTTACAGAGGTTAGTGTTGCGGATTACCAGCTAAGCGAACCTGCAGACGGTCCACTGCAAGGAAAAACTGTAGTCTTTACGGGTAGTCTTGATAACTATACACGAGATGAAGCCGGCAAGGCTGTACGTCAGCGTGGTGGAAGTGTTACAAGCTCAGTATCTGGTAACACTGATTTTGTGGTGGTTGGGAAGGATCCGGGAAGCAAACAAGACAAGGCAAAAGAGCTCGATGTTGTTACTTTAAATGAATCTGAGTTTGTTGAGCTACTTGAAGGATAGGGGGCGCTACCGGCTAAGTTGTTTGAGGTGCCTGCAAAAAAGAAGGGCCTTACCCGGAAAATCCAGGTAAGGCCCTGAAGGTGAATGTTCTTACGTAAACTCAAAATTGATCCTGTCCACACTGCTGCATATGATGTCAGCAATTTTAATGCTCAAAGAACTGAATGGTACATTGCCGATATCCTCTCCGGAGAGGCTGCGTTTTACAGTATGAATCACAAACTTTCGGTTTAGCGAAATGTACTTTTCCGCTCCGAAGCTTCTGCATATGTACCGAGCATGTCGGAGGTAGCGCTTAGGTGCTGGGGTTGATTTACCGTCACCAAGCGGGTCCGTAACCATGAATGCAAAAAGGGTAGAAGCTGCAACCATGCCGTATTTTCTGCGTAGATCCTGGACTTCCTCATCACTTGCAGGCTCGAGTTCCATGGTATTAGTAGGGGTGTGTGAAAGAAAAATCTGCTAGATTAACTATACGGTTAAAATATTTATTTGTCAAAAAAACTGTTAAGGCAAGGGCGTTAGAATAAATAGCCGGTAAGATGCTACAATTAATCTGATGAGCAAGGATATAAATATTCAAAAAATAGCCGATCTCGCCCGTATAGAGGTAGAGGACGATAACATTGATGAGCTAAAAGAAAGCATTGGAGAAATCTTATCCTATGTGGAGTCTGTGCAAGAAGTGGCTTCTGACGATGGTGAGGCTCCAACAGCCGGATCGGTACGAAATGTATTGCGGGAAGATAAAGATCCTCACAAGCCGGGAGCGTGGCGTGATGAGATGTTGCGCGAAGCACCGGCGGTTGATGAAAATGACTTTATTGTTGTGCCTCCAATACTTTAAGCATGGATTTAAATAACGAAACAATTGAATCGCTACAACAGAAGCTGTCAGCCGGAGAAGTAAGTTCTGTTGACGTCACAAAACAGTATTTGTCACGTATAGAAGATGACGACACGGATGCCTTTCTGGGTGTCTATGAAGATGCCGTTAAGCAAGCAAAGTCAGCTGACAACAAGCGGTCTGACCAAAACACCGGTCCGCTTTGTGGCATTCCACTGGCTATCAAGGACAACATTTTATTTAAAGATAAGCCGGCAAGTGCTGGTTCGAAAATACTGGAAGACTACAATGCTCCGCATTCGGCTACTGCTATCAAGCGCCTGAAGGAGGCCGGAGCTGTTTTGGTTGGTCGGACTAACATGGATGAGTTTGCCATGGGTTCATCAACTGAACATTCAGCTTACGGTCCAACCAGAAATCCTCAAGATACAAATCGGGTGCCGGGCGGTTCTTCCGGCGGATCGGCTGCTGCTGTTGCTGGCAATCTGGTACCCGCGGCGCTGGGTAGTGATACCGGAGGATCAGTTCGTCAGCCGGCAAGTTTCTGTGGCGCTGTTGGTCTTAAGCCTACCTACGGAGCGGTTTCTCGGTACGGGCTAATGGCCATGGGTTCATCCTTAGACCAGATTGGTCCGATTACCAAAAATGTAAAAGATGCGGAAATAATCTTTAACTGTATTGCCGGAGAAGACCCGAAAGACAGTACAACCATTTCAGAAGATACGTACACTGATTCATCTGGCGAGCCCGAAGTGGTGGGTATTCCACGAGAGCTTTTAGGCAGAGACGGTATTGATCCGGCGGTTAAAGACAATTTTGACAAAGCGGTGCAGACTTTAGAAGAGGAAGGGTATGAGACAGTGGACGTATCACTGGAAGCGCTTTCTCATGCACTTTCGATTTACTACATCATCATGCCGGCCGAAGTATCATCCAACCTGGCTCGCTTCGACGGAGTGAAGTATGGCGTGCGCACCGAAGACGATGATCTTTTTCGGCAGTACGTACACACCCGTCGTGACGGATTCGGCTCAGAAGTAAAACGCCGGATACTGTTGGGTACATATGTACTGTCAGCTGGATATTATGATGCATACTACCGAACTGCAGTACGAGCACGACAAGCTCTAAAAGAATCTCTTGATGATATTTTTGCTGAAGTAGATACTATTGTAACGCCGACGACACCAGCACCTGCGTTTCCGATTGGTGATAAGTCGGATGATCCACTGGAAATGTATCTTCAGGATATATTTACCGTTAGTGCTAATATTGCCGGTATTCCGGCAATTTCTGTGCCGTCAGGTACAGTAACCAAGGAAGGTAGCGACCTTCCGCTTGGGCTACAGGTTATGGCTCCGCACGGACAAGAATCAGCCCTGTTTTCAGTAGGGCGCTCGTTTGAGGTTGCTCAATCGTAACTTTTACAATTTCTATGGCAGACGAAGAAGAAAATGGAGGAGGTGGTCAAGGAGATCCGCTCTTCAATGCGATCGGCGTACTTATAGTGGTGCTTTTGGCTGCTCAGCTTATTCAGAATCTTCCGGGCATTTTAGAAGAACAGTTTGGCGGTTTAACGGATACGGTGATGAATTTTAGCTCTACGACCACGTACACTGTCCTGTACACAGCATCAGTTGTGTTTTCTTTAGGATGCCTGGCCGGAACGATTTATGCATCAATACAAAAGAGTCGTATTGTCATGGCGGAAAAGCGCTGGCTTGACTCCCTTACCAATGCGGCAATAAGTGGTGAGGATACAGAGAATGAGCGTTGGCAGCAGATCCTTTCCTACGCAGCTTCAGACGATCATGAGTTGTGGCGGCTCGCTATTATAGAGGCTGACGTCATGCTGGATGAAATGATGGAGACTATGGGGTATACGGAGGACAGCTTAGGAGACAAGCTTCGAAATGTTGAACCTTCTGATTTTCAAACAATAGACGAAGCGTGGGAAGCGCACAAGATGAGAAACTTGATTGCTCATGAAGGGTCAACATATGACCTGAAAAAAGAAGAGGTGGATAGAACCATCAAAAATTACCAACGAGTATTTGAAGAGTTTGAATACTTATAGAAGATAAAGTGTCTAATATCAGCAGTATATTTTATTTGTGAAGTTGATTTTTGTGTACGCTGCGCTACTATAATTACGGTTCGCCAACGTAGCTCAGTTGGATAAAACAGAATCTGCTTTCTGTTTTATCCGGTTCCGCAGCAAAGCAAGGAAATTGCCCATGTCTGCTCAAAGCAGACCGGCAATAGGAGGAAGAGCTTGCTCTAGCGACTGGATGCGGAGTTCGCTGGAGAAGGGCTATTATAATAAATGTATGAAGTTCGCCAACGTAGCTCAGTCGGTAGAGCACGCCCATGGTAAGGGCGAGGCCGTCGGTTCGAATCCGATCGTTGGCTCAT
>CAYVKO010000003.1:0-51821 GCA_964452185.1 uncultured Candidatus Saccharibacteria bacterium | reverse complement strand
TTATCGACCGCTGACCTTTTGTGTCAACGGCTGTAAGCCTGAAGGTCTTAACCCCGGGGGTATCAAAGGATACAGACCCTGAGGTCGAGGTACTGCCATGGCCTGTTATCCAAAGCCGGCAACCTTCAATGTAAACCCCATGCTCTTCCGCAAGGGATTTACAGACTCCTTCATACGGCACGGACTTGCCTATCTTGGCCACAGGTTTTTTCACATGCAGATCAGCAATAGGGAGGGGATAGACACGGGTAGTGTCTATCACCCCCTCTACAACCTCCTCGACAATCTTGCGCGTCGAGTCCTGCTGCAAAACAGCAGACTGCGAAATTGTTTCGGTGAGTCCGTTTTCCCCGACTGCCGTCAAGTGCACAGTCGTGAGTTTTTGCCGAATGGGAATCTCAATCTCTTTTCCGGATCTAATATCCCCATTGACTGACCAGCGGAACTTCTCGATGCCTGCATCATCCTTGGTAAAGGAGTTTCGGGCTGAGAGCTTCCAGGTCGCACCTTCTTTATAGAAGGTGCTGGTTGGGTCACCATCTTCATCTTTCGAGAGTACGGTGATGACCGGCACCGGAGCAATCTGACGGTTGAGGATCTTTTCCGTTCTTTCAATCAGAACAGAGTCATTCTCGATCAAGGTTTCTGTGTTCTCTCTAATAATCTCCAGAGATTCGTTCACAGAAACAGTGATTGGATAAGACTCTTCAACGTCTTCAGACTGCGCATAACAGCTGAACTGCCTCTCTCCATCCTCTTTGAGGGTGTATGTTACCTCACCGTCATCACCAAACGATTCACGAGCACCGTTTGGCAAAATGACTCCAGCTTCCTTGATCTTGTTGTTTTCGGCAACAGCTTGTGTTACCGAGAAGCTCACGGTGGCGGGTGTCTCGACAAACGTCGTCTGACTCACCCGGCACTCAGGCTTTGGGTAGTACACCTTTAGATCCCGAATTTCATCAATGATTTTCTGAAGATCCGGAGTTCTATCCAGCGCGAAGTTGAGCTGTAGATCACGATTTATTCTCCCAACCTCCACTGTCTTCGAGTAATACCCAGCCTTGTGAGCGTTGGCCGTGAACTTTGTGGAATCATTGGAGGCAATCATGGTATCAGCAGGAAGCTGATACATCTGACTGCCCAGCTCCAAGGTGGCCGGAATGGACTTACCGGTCGGTCCCTCGTACGCCTTAGCTTCCAGGAGTACTTTTTCCGGAACTACCTCCGGAGGTGGATCGTACTCAGAAGTCATCATGTTTTCTCCGCAAGCGGCAAGAATGAATGTGAGAAAGATGATTAAGAGGGGTGGTGCAGTTTTTCTTTGCATGATCAATCTAGTCAGATTGAGGGAAGAAAACGCTAGAGTCTAGAGTGCAGTCGTTATTCGAAGACCTACCTGAAACTTATTCATGCTGGTCTCATCTTCAGGCTGATCGAAGCGTGAATAGACACCAGGCGCCCACAGTCCTTCAGCCGAAATGGAAAACCAACCTATCGGTAATTCCAGACGAAGGCCTGCAAGTCCAGCCTTTTTAGAGGATCCATTCTGCCCTACATCCAAGAACACTTCTTCGGTTCTTTGGACACCAGCAACAAGACCTGCGTAACGAACAGGGAAGAAAGCAAGATCCACACGAAAAGCATGACTTCGCATGTCCGTCATGCCAACCTGCGGAAGCTTGATACTTCCCGAAGTTGTCGGTTCCGTCATATAAGATGCAGAAGCATCCACATGATGAAAGAGTCGTACGTTGTTAAGGCGAAGCCCTACATGACCTCCGACAAGGTTTCCTAAGTCATTACGAGAGCCGAGAGCGCCAAGCAGTAGATCAAGTTGGTCTACCTCTCTTTCGAGCGATTCAATATCTGATCTATTCTCATTAACCGCATCTCGGTTCTTGTTGATCTCATCTCGGTTCTCTCGTATTGCAGAATCTTGATCTTCTTGCCGGTCTTGAAGATCCTCGAATGCAGGAAGGTCTGCCAAGAGATTAGAGGCGGAAGTGGAGTTGCGACGAATGACAACTATGTCAACCGTCTTACTTACCGTACCGCTTTCCGCCTCGTCCACAGCACCATAAATACCGGTCTGGATCCTAGCTGGTTCAGCATACCCCTGCTTTACCATCCAGGACTTAACGGACATGGCACGCTGAATCTCCAAAAACCGTTCGAGCAAGTCGTTCTTTTGTTCGTTGGAGGCATTATGAATAGCAGCTCTGTTGAAACTATCCAAGACTCCCCAACGGCTGTCAGCTCTTAAAGCCGCATTCCACTTCTCGGAATTGGTTTTACCCAACACTATAAAGTGAAGATTTTTAGGGTTCGTTTCAAACCGATCTGGGATAGCGTTTTCAAACAGGTAATCCAACCTGCGCTCAAACGCTTTGTCCACAAACGGACTGCCGGTTTCCATCTCTTCTGCAGAAATACGAAACCGGGCGGTGTCCGGACTAAGCTGCACTCTCTGCTTTTGCGCTTCTGTCGCTTCTGGAAAAGCTGCAATGCTGATGAGAAGTATAGCGAGTAGCCAAACAACGAAAGGTTTGCCCATAAGTTCCTCATATTTTACTGGAAAAGATATCGAAGTCTGTGAGAGATAATACTACTAAAAAACGCCTATGTCAACTCACGGAGTGGAAGAGCAAACTTTGATATAATGACAGTAATGAAAGCGATTTTTACCACAGATGACAGCATAGTAGTTGTCCGAGGCGGTACACAACAACCTCATCGTGAATACTCCATGCGTTCGGGAGCAAATGTATACCACTCTCTACGAAAAGAAAACAAGGTTTTTGATATACATTTACAAAGTTCTGGAAGTTTCGAATATAAAGGAAAAAAGGTGTCTATCCACCGAATACTTCAGTCAAACGCTTTAGTATTTAACGCACTTCATGGGGATACAGCCGGTCACTTTCAGCGGTTATGCAGAAAACATGGAGCTCGACACACCGGAAGCTCTCATGCAACACACAAGAGTGTTACAACCACTCATACAAAACGACGCATTTTACGCCGGCAGAATTTAGACGTCATTCCACACTGGCGACTTACCAGAGAAGGGACGAAAGCAGATGATGCGGTGTATACAGCCGTTCTTAAAGAAATCACGTATCCGGTCGTGATAGAGCCGCTCCCGGATTCATTCTCTGCCAATAAAATAGTGGCTCGCTCAGAAGATGAACTCGTTTCCGTTCTGCGATCAGTATTTTCAAAGAGATCAACAGTTTATGTATCTCCGGCCAAGACTGGTCGAGTTTTTTCAGTACTGGTTTTAGAGCGGTTCCGAAATCAAACTCCGTACACATTTCCCGTTCATGAGATTAAGTACGATCATCCTGCCGCCAATGCAAGCGATTTAACCAAAGAAGAAAATAAAGTGGTTATAGCAACTCCCGAAAACACCCAAGCAATCGAACAAGCAGCGGCACAAACGTTTACCGCCGGAAGCTTATGCAGTGTGGGGCGAGTCGACATACTTCAAACCACAACCGGAGAAAACCACATCCTGAACGTCAAAGCCTATCCCCGCCTTGATCGTCATTCACTTCTGCATGATTCCGCACAGGCGGTTGGAGCAACAATGAATGAGGTGTTAGCGGCAATAGTATCCTCAGCCCGAACCAGTAGCAGTACATTGAAATAAACGTACTCTCACGCTATAATCTTACTGGTTTGAAGTCTTTTGGGCCCGTAGCTCATCTGGTAGAGCGCGTCATTTGCACTGACGAGGTGGCAGGTTCGAGTCCTGTCGGGTCCACAAAGGAAAAATTTATTTGGTGATTAGCTCCATTGACAACAGTGGTCTAATGAATACAATTACTTGTAGTCTTTACGTTCTTCTTCACAGAAACTAAAAAAAGATATGGAATCGACAAAGAAACTCGAGCAAGGAATTATCCTTGGAGTGCAAGAAAGTGTTGCCAGAAAAATCCTCGAGACAATCAATAAGCAGAAGAAACTGCTTGGACGCGATGGACTGGAAGATATGGATATGGACAGATTAGCGGAAACAGTTAATCTATCCACCAAGTTTGGCTGGATCTGGAGTTTTGACGGGTTGTCCGGAAAGAAAGAAGTTATTTCGTGGGCTATCCCGAAAGCAAAAGAAATTGCCAAAAGGGAAAGTAGGGAGGATGTGGCGCACTGCCTCCAAAGAGTTCGAACCAAATATGCTTCAGGGGTTGAGATTAGCGAGCTTCTGCAAACTCCAATCGAAGATTTGGAGCTTATGTATAGCACTCGAAAAAGCCTTGAAGCTGCCGGAGTTATGACACTCGGAGATCTCGCGGGCCGACACTCTTTGGAAGAGTCCGACTTCCACCTTTCGGCCATAAAAGAGTCTAGGGAAATCTTGAATAGATTCGGCCTGGAATTAGGTATGGACGTCGATCCTTATATCAAAAAAGTCAAAGTTAAATAGTTTTTTCACCAATGCCTCGCTGGCCAAAGCGAGGCATTTTTATTAATAATCTAATAAATAAAGGTAGTGTATAATGTATATACATTATACGTTTTAACTATTTTTTCATTAATATGATCGATACGTTATTTCTGGCTCGTTATCTCGGAATCTTGTTTATAGTTTTGAGTATTGCGTTTTTTTACCGACGAAAACTTCTACATCAAGTACTTGCACGCATGACCCGCCGTCCAGGAGTATTCTTTTTGATAGGAGCTACAGAGTTTGCGATAGGTTTACTCTTAGTACTACTACATCAAAATTGGGCTACCTTCCCGGGAGTAGTAGTAAGTGTGCTTAGCTGGGGGTTTGTCTTGGAAGGTTTGATGTATGCAATTCTTCCTCGAGTGTCTCTTGTACATGCAGTAGCTCGAGTAAACCGAAACGACATATTTACAGCTACCAGTATTGTAGGTCTAGCATTTGGTGTTGTTCTTGCGCTGTTTGGTTTCGGAGTTCTTTAATCTCTCATTGTTATGTCAGTATTCTCGGTGGAAGATCACAAGGGTGAGTTTTTCTCCGTTTTAGAAACAACCGACAAAAGTCAAGTTGCGGCAATGACTATTGAACCTGGTGGAGACTCCGGGGCTGTCGGTAATCACGAAGGAGATCAGGTGATTTACTGCATCTCTGGCACAGGAGAGGTCGATATTGCCGGCAAGCGGCATGCAATCAGTGCCGGTGAGGCAGTTATTATTCCAGCCCACACCGACCACAAGGCCTTCAACACAGGAGAAGATGATTTCTTCTTTGTAAACATATATGCTCCTCCAGCATACTAGCTTGAAGGTGTAAGTTGCTGTCACTATAATAGAGCACGATATGAATCACACAGTCATACTATTCTATAAATATGTCTCAATAGAAGACCCGAAAACTCTGCGCGACAAGCAGCAGAATCTTTGTGAAAAGCTCAACCTCACCGGACGCTTGATAGTGGCTGATGAGGGTATCAACGCTACACTAGAAGGCACTGACGAAAATATAGAGGAGTACACAACTACAATGCAAGAAGATTCTCGCTTTGCTGATATAGACTTCAAGAAAAGCGAAGGAACCGGAGATGCATTTCCCAAACTTAGCGTCAAGACACGACCTGAAATCGTCGCTTCTTACATGGACGAAGCAATAACTCCAAGCAGTAAAGAAGAAGACTGCATTGACCCAGACGACTTGCACCAATGGTTTCAGAAAGACAAAAACTTCACCGTTATTGACATGCGCAACAACTACGAAATAAAGTCTGGTAAATTTGAAAAGACACGACACCCCGGAATGAAAAACTTTCGAGAGATTAAAGAAAAGGTTAACAACATAAAAGATTTAAAAGATGAAACTGTAGTGCCAGTATGTACCGGAGGAATTCGTTGCGAGAAAGCAACCACATACCTAAAAGAAAAAGGGTTTAAGGACGTAAAGCAACTAAAAGGAGGGATTCACCGCTACATGCAAAAGTATCCAGACGGTCATTTTAAGGGCACCCTTTATGTGTTTGACGGTCGTATGACTACAGATCTAGGAGCTGAAGACAGGGAGGTAATAGGCGAGTGTGAATTCTGTGGTGCAGACACTGAGCAGTATGTAGATGATGATTCCGTAACTCCTTCACGGCAACTGCTTTGCTGTGAAGACTGTTACCAAAAACGCAGCGACGAACTCCGGCTAGCGGAGTCAACTCGAGAGAAACAAAAAAAGGTTGACATGAGCGAATAAAATATAGACTCTTTACTTTCTACACTAGTTTGTGGCATTATAGGGGTAGTGTTTAGAGACTAGCAGTTAATTAAAAGCTGACAGCAAACAGCTGTAGCTTTGATTTTATATGGCAGAAGTAGAAGCACTTTGCATGAAATGTAAACATGATGATGACGCTGAAGGTAAGCAGATGATGCAAAATATTACTATCGAAGAAGATGACGGACGGTATTCAGCACGCGGTGAATGCCCTAACTGTGGAGGTAACATGTTCAAGTTCCTCTCAGAAGATGATGCAAAGGAGATCCAAAAGGAACAGGAATAGCAAGTAATACCTGGCTAAGACTACTTCAGTATTCTGACTAACTCTTGGCCTTGGGCTAACTTGGAAGTCTTGCGGTTGAAAGGCTGTAAGGTTGCCGGTTCGAATCCGGCTGGCCCGAAACCAGAAAGAGGCAGTGTGGTGTGGTTGCTTTCTCTTGCTAATCTAGATTTTGATATAATAAATTTATGAAAAAGAAACGTACAGTTTATTTACCGGAATGGCAAAAATGGCTTGTTGTTCCGTTAGTCCTTGGTATCTGGGGGTGGATGACCTTTGACACCTTCTTTGCAGCAAACCCAACAGAAAACATGGGGCTACCCGAATATCTTCTGTTTAGCGCCGTAGTTATCGGTACTGGTGTGGTGACGTATCTAATGGCAGACGGAAAGCTTCCCGCGTACACCATAGAAGAAGAAATCACTGACGATGAAAGTGGAGAGGAGTAAAAGAATTATATAATTCTCACATTTCGGTAAATTCAGTTGGTTATTTTTTAGTGAGTAAGAAGTAGAAAAGAAAGCGTTGAGCCTTACGGGCTTGTAGCTTAGTTGGTTAAAGCGCATCGCTGGCAGCGATGAGACCGCGGGTTCGAATCCCGCCAAGTCCACATCAAATAAAGTAGGTTGTGCTTGAGCGAGCCAACTGCTTGGCTCGCGGCGGATGAGAAAAGCGCAGTGATGTTTTTGTTTGAGCAAAGCGAAAGGCAAAAACCACGAGCTGGGGGTCGCGAAATTTTTGCGTCAGCAAAAATATTTGTGACCGAATCCTGCCAAGTCCACAACAGAGAAAACTATAGGTACCTTTCAAAGAAATTCGTGGTAACCTGCTTTGCCTCAACCTCCATATCTTTATCGTACTCAATTTCATTTTCCATATACTCCGGATACAACTCTAACCGTTCAAAAAGGTCATTGGTATCTAGTTCAGGATGAAACTGGCAAGTATAAACATTGTCACCATACCGAAGCGCTTGATACTTACAAAGTTGACTTTTGGCCAGATGAACGGCTTTATCCGGTTTTTTAATTACCGAAACCTTATGACCAACCACACTGTGAAAAGGGGAGGAAAGTGAATTGAATAAATCATCCTCTCTACCCGCCTCTGTAAGATAAATTTCAGCCACGCCGGTTTCAGCCTGTTTTTCAGGCGCACCCACTTCACCACCAGACAAGCCAGCTATAAGCTGATGACCAAAACAAAGGCCGAGAGCAGGAATATCTTCTTTGATAATTTTATCTACTACCGGCTGGATTTTTTCTTCAAGCTCAAATACTGCGGTTTTATCATCAGCGTTCTCTCCACAACCGCCAAGCAGTACAGCATCAGCTTCTTGAGCTTGGCGAACAATATCATCACTACTTACGTGATCTGCATATGCGTTAATAATTTGTAGATCTTGAAACTCTACGTCTGCAACGTTGTGCACACATTTTATTTCATGTGGTCCAGACCGATCACTGCGAAATTGAATCAGAAGTATCATATAGTAGTTTTGCTTTTATAAAAAAGAGCCCGACTCCCGGACTCTTTAAAAACATCTGCAGATGGTTTTAATTAGCTCCTTCTTCACTAGTAGCTGCATCTTGAGTAGTATCGTCAGTTTCTTCCATGTTTTCTGTTCCGGTAGCGTTTCCGTCTACTGCGTCTTGCGCTGTTTGGTTAACCTCCTCAACAGCTTCTTGAACTTCCTGCTCAATCGTATCTTCAAGATTCTGTCCAGTACGGTTGAAGGCTACCCAAGCAAGAACTAGAGCTACAAGAGCTAGAACTAGAGCGACCCAAGCGACACCTTTTGCGTTGCTTCGATTTGCCATATTGTAAATTTATTAACTGATAATGCATAGCAATTATTGCACTTTGATATACTTTAGTAAAGATTATGAGCCTTATTCTCAAACGCCGTCATCGACGATACACAATTCTATCCGTGTTAGCCATTACACCAGTAGTGGTTACATTCCTGGCCAGTTTATCTGTATTGACATTTGAGATTCCGGTAGCTCGAAGAATTTTGCTTTTTCTGCTCGGCCTACAAGCATACATTCAGGCGATTTTATGGTTGGCACTACCAATAATAGGGGCTGTTATGGCACACCAAGCATATAAGCGGGGAAGCATCAGCCGATGGAAACCAATTAATCGCTGGACAACAATAATTGCTCAATTACTACTAGGATTAATGGCTATGATAGTACTTATCCACGTACTGGCCTAGGCTCTAGAGAAGCTCCTTAAGGGAGTTGGTGATTTCTCCAACTGCAACTTCGATATCTTCGTCTCCTGTTCGGTCTTCCATTTCGATCACTTCGCTTTCTTTTTCATCATCTCCGATAACCGCAAAGTATGGGACTTTTTTCTCATGCACCTTACGAATGCGCTTACCAAGGGAGTCGTCGGACTGATCCACTTCAATTCGAAATCCTGCCTGATTAAGTTTCTGTTGTATTTCTTGAGCAAACGAAACGTGCTCATCTGCAATAGGTAGCAAGGTAAGCTGTGTTGGAGCAAGCCAAAAAGGGAAGTCGCCACCAGTGTGTTCAATAAGTACGCCCATAAAACGTTCAAACGATCCAAGTATAGCTGCATGAATAACAACGACTTGGTGTTCTTCACCATCCTCACCGTCATACGTCATGTCAAAATTGTCCGGTTGTACAAAGTCCAACTGAACAGTAGTTAACTGCCAGCCGCGACCGAGCGCATCTTCGATCATTACATCAATCTTGGGGCCATAAAAGGCTGCCTCACCCTCCTCAACCGAGTACGGAATGTCACGGTTCTTAACCGCTTTCTTAAGAATGGATTCAGCTTGCCCCCATATTTCGTCTCCGCCGAAGTACTCTTGATCAGAGTCCGTGTCTCGAACTGATATCTGGACTTCGTAATTATCAAATCCGACTCGTTCATAAACCTCATCCATCAAGTCCAAGATCATCTGGATTTCTTCATCTATTTGATCCGGTCGAATGAAATGGTGTGTATCATCCTGTGTAAGATTTTTAACTCGAGTCAGTCCGTGAAGTTCTCCGGACTTCTCGTTGCGGTAAACTGTTGTGTTTTCAGCTATACGCAAAGGTAAATCCCGGTAACTTTTCGGAGAAGAGTTGTAGATTTCAAAATGATGCGGGCAGTTCATTGCCTTCAAGACATATTCATTGTCGCTCTCGTCGGTAAAAGTAGGCATCATGGCATCGTACTTACCCATATGACCACTCGTCTCATACAGCTCCCGTTTCGCTATGTGAGGAATCTTCACGAATTCATACCCACGATCTTTTTTAAGTTTAGTCAGATATGATTCTAGTGTCTCCCGGATTTTCTCACCAGCTGGTAACAGCATCGGAAGTCCCGGCCCAACACTTTCAGAAAAAGTAAATAAATTCAGCTCTTTACCCATCTTGCGATGATCACGTTCACGTGCTGCTTCTCGGTTTTCTATAAATGTATCCAAGTCAGAAGAGGTGCTAAAAGCCAACCCATAAATACGAGTCAGCATCTGATTATTTTCGTCACCTCGCCAGTATGCTCCAGCCAAGGAGTCAAGAGAGAAACTGTCCGGATCAATCTCATCTTTGGGGGTTTCAACATGCCCACCTCGACACAAGTCAATGAATCCGCGTTCAGTGATTACATCACCAGAATCAAGCAGTTCTTCTTTGTTCGGCATTTCATCTTCCGGGCCGGAATAATAAAGACTGACATCTTCACCAGCTTCTTCGATTTCATCAATAAGTTCAAGCTTGTATTTATTACCAGAAAAAATATCACGCGCTTGATCAGCAGATACATCAATGCGATCAAACATCTCCCAAGAAGATAGTAATTCTTTCATGGTTGATTCAACTTTGTCCAGATCCTCAGCAGAAAAATCAGCATCATCGAAATCAATATCGTAGTAAAAACCGTTATCAACCGGCGGGCCAAGTGTTGGCTTAGCTTCAGGGTAATGCTCAAGTACAGCTCTTGCTAAAAGGTGGGCAAGTGAGTGGCGTGTCTTATCTAGATTTTGTGACATAGTGCTTGAAATTATAGCAGAGAATTACTCTCACTTGAACACAACTAGTTATCTAGACACTAAAATATATAAACTTACCTTAAAAAAGTTATATCTTTTTCATTTTCTCCATAACAATACTGACCTCTCCGTCTCGAGTGTTAACCTTGCCTTCAAACTGAACACAGGTTTGCGGTTCAAGTTTGTCCTTGTAGGAGTCAAAAGCTTTCGGGAAGGCAACAACCTCAATTGAGTCCGTCAGGTCAGCAACCTCAATAAACGCCATTTGGTTGCCATTTTTTGTACGGATAACATTTAATTCTTCAATCAGCCCGGGCACCTTGGCTTTCGGTAAACTATCAGCATTCTCTTTAATGAAATCTATTGTTTTCTTTCGTTTTTTTAGTCCGTCCTTAATTCTGTCTAACGGATGACCTGATACATATAGCCCAAGCAAGTCTTTTTCCCACTGCAGGCGGGTTTCGCTGTCGATAGGCTCGCCACCCTCCAACCGTAACTCCGGTTTTTTGTCGGCCATATCACCACCAAAAAGAGACTGTTGGTTTTCTGCCTGTTTCCGAGAGTTTTTACTAAACTCAATCAGATCATCAAGATTTTCCAGCATTTGGTGACGTTTAGCCAACCCGTCCAAGGCTCCTGATTTAACAAGTGATTCCAAAGTTGAGCGGTTGAAACTGCGATCACTCACACGAGTAAGAAAACCTTCCAGCGACTCAAACTCACCGTTCTCCTTACGCTCCTTAACGATTATTTTAGTAATTTTTTCACCAACATGTTTAATACTGAAAAGCCCGAAACGGATTTTTTCCTCCTCACTGCCTTCAGGCTTGACCACGGTGAATGTACCGTCGCTTTCGTTAATGTCAGGAGGTAGCACTTCAATACCCATGCGGTTACACTCATTTATGATGTCCGCGATTTTGTCGACGTTACCGGCATCAGCCGTTAGTACAGCTGCCATGTACTCCTTCGGGTAGTTCGCTTTCATGTAGGAGGTCTGGTAGGCAACTCGGCCGTAACTGGCTGCGTGAGCTTTGTTAAACGCATAAGCAGCAAACGGCTTGATACGCTCCCAAAGCTCATCAGCCAATGATTCGTCGATATCATTTTCGATACACCCTTTCTTAAACTTCTTTTCCTGCTCTTCCATCAGCTCTGGAATCTTCTTACCCATAGCCTTACGGAATTTGTCCGCTTCAAGCCATGAGTAACCAGCCAAGTTAATGGCGGTAAGCATGACATCCTCCTGGTAAATCAAGAGTCCGTACGACTGCTCCAGCACATCTTTGAGGTCTTCATGCGGATACTCAACAAGCTCCGGATTATGCTTACGTTTGATGTACTCAGGAATAAACTTCATCGGGCCCGGTCGGTACAAGGCCACCATAGCGTTGATGTCATGAATGGTAGTCGGCTTGAGCTCCTTGAGATACTCGGTCATGCCCTCACCGTTAAGCTGGAAGGTAGAATGGGTTTCACCTCGACCAAGCATCTCAAATGTAGCATCGTCATCAAGCGGTACCTGTTCAATATCTATTTTTTCTCCTGTACGCTCCTCAACCCGATCGATAGCGTCAGCAATAATAGAGAGATTCTTGAGACCCAAAAAGTCGAATTTTACAAGTCCGGCATCCTCAACCGAGTGCATATCGAACTGTGTGATAACCTCACCCTTTTTGGAGTCTACTTCCAGTGGTACATAGTCGGTGATATCCTCCGGAGCAATCACTACTCCAGCCGCATGAACTGAGATGTGTCGAGCACATCCTTCAACCTTTTGAGCCATATCAACCACTTCCCGCACCTTTGGATCATCATCGTACAAGTCAGCAAGTTCGTCTGACTCCTCCATAGCTCGTTCGATTGTCATCTTGAAGCCTTGACTACCAAGCGGGATCTTCTTGGCTATCTTATCTCCAAGATTATAACTGTAACCGAGCGCCCGAGTAACATCACGAATTGATCCGCGAGCCGCCATCGTACCGAACGTACCAATCTGAGCCACACGCTCTTCACCCTCAACTCCATACTTATCTCGAGCATATTCAATAACCTCATCCCGACGGTCATCAGCAAAGTCCATATCAATGTCCGGAGCGGAAGGACGCTGCGGGTTAAGGAATCGTTCAAACCGAAGCCCGTAATCCAGCGGGTTCAAGTTCGTAATGCCAGCCAGATACGTAACAAGGGAACCAGTCACCGAACCGCGAATAGTCGTTAATATGTCATTTTCATGAGCATAGTCGAGCAAGTCAGCCACAACAAGGAAGTAAGATGAGTAACCTTTATTTCGTATTACCCGCAGTTCATACTCAACACGATCAATAAGCTCATCGGTTTTTTCCAATCCACGTTCATCAATCCCTTCATATACAACCCGTCTCAATTCTTCGTCATAGTCAGCTTCTCCAGTGGTTTCGATCTCAGGAAACACCCAGTTACCCAACTCCAGCTCGATATTGCATTCTTCAGCTATTTTTTTAGTATTCTCCAATGCTTCCGGTACATCTTTGAAGCGTTCTTCCATTTCATCAACAGACAAGAAGGAGAAGTTAGTGGCTTCAGGCAGATAATCGCTAGTGCGTGACGACTGCACACCTCGTAAAGTTATGCATGCATCATGATCCTTCTCATCCAGATAAAAGATGTCATGGCCGGCTACCATCGGTGTATCCGTCTCTTCGGCAAGGTCTATAATCGCATCCGTGGTGTCATCAAAACCGGGAATCTCCGGATGGCGAGTGATTTCCAGATACACGTTTTCTGAACCATAAATATCCTGGTACTTATCAGTGAGCTCCTTGGCTCGATCGGTATCATCAGCATCAAGTGCTGAAGTTATTTCTGAGTTGCGCCGAGGAAATACAGCAATCAAATCATCGGCATACTGCTCCATTAGCTCATAGTCAATTCTTGGCGTATAGTAAAAGCCTTCAAGGTTGGCGTCAGTTACAAGTTTTATTAAGTTTTGGTATCCTTCAGCACTTTTGGCCAGTAAAACAACACGATCATGAGCTTTATCTACTCCGGCAGCTTTGTCGTGACGAGTGCGGGGAGCTATGTGAGCCTCAACGCCTATAATAGGTTTTATGCCTTCATCCTGACACGCTTTATAAAACTCGATAGCTCCATACAGATTGTTGGTATCAGTTAGCGCCAAAGCATCCATGCCTTCTGATTTCGCTTCTTCAACCAGCTCATCAATTTTCGGCAAAGCCTGGAGCAGGCTAAAATGACTATGAGTATGTAAATGAGTAAACGTAGACATAAACACTTGGTGGCAACTAAATCGTGTTGCCATTATAGCAAAAGAACAATCAATGAATTTTTGGTGGTTTTTCCGGAGTAACACAAAGTTATGAATGAACCGCAGTACATAATAGGAGTAGATGAAGCAGGACGCGGGCCGTTGGCTGGTCCAGTGTATGTCGGGGTCGTCAGTGTCCGATCTGACTTTGATTTCTCTAAGTTCTCACATCTTACCGACTCAAAACTTTTGTCATCCGACAAGAGAGAAAATTTGTACTCTCAACTTAAAAAAGAGACCAAGCAAGATAGTTCAATAGAGTTTACTGCTTCTTACACCAAAGCCGAAACTATTGACAAGCAAGGAATCAACAAGGCAATCCAGCTAGCCATAAACAGAGGACTGCGCCGTATCAGTACACTGCCAGATAATTGTTGTGTATATTTAGACGGGGGATTGCAGGCAACTGCAAAGTACTCAAGTCAAAAAACGATCATCAAAGGAGACAAGCACGAACCAGTTATATCCTTGGCTTCCATAATCGCAAAAGTTGAAAGAGATAAAAAAATGCGCCAACAGGAAACTAATTATCCCGGCTTTTCTTTCGGGCAACACAAAGGGTATCCAACAGCCAAACACAGAAAAACTATAGAAGAAAAAGGTGCTACCCCTATACACCGGCAAACGTACATTTGACAAACTTTACAATATAATCTATTTTCTAGGCAGACTCACACGTTCCTTCAACAAACTATAAGATAGTGTTTTGCAAAAACGTTAAGGCAGGATTGTTTCCTGACTCATTTTTGTGGAAGCTCTACAGAAATCGTCTTAAACCCGTAAACACGGCTGTGAAAGCCGCCCCTGTAGAAAAAACCGGACCCAACAAGTATGTTGTTTGGATTGTCAGAAGAAAAAGCACCGGGAAGTTTGAGTTTCCTGGGGGGTCAGCTAAAGTGGGCGAGGATCACAAGGATACACTTTCTCGTGAACTCAAAGAGGAGGCGCGGATTGTTAATTTCGAGGTCTTAAACTTACTGTACTACTCCTTGCATGACGAATGCAGTGACCCACACCGTAAGTTTTTCTATGCCATATCTGATTTCGAAGTTGACAAAAAACTTCCGTTTCAAGACTCTAAAATGGAGCCTCCAATACGAATACCTCTAGAAGATTTGTCTCCTTATGAGATGCCCAAAGCTCACGGAAAGGTGCTAGAGCTTCTTCAAAAAAAACTACTCTCAACCACCACCTCCAGTGCTTCATAAGATCGCACTGGAGGTTTTTTATATAAAAAGTTGCATCCCACATCCTTGCAACTCTACAGATTATCGCGTATACTAGCCTTTGTATGTCATCTCGTATGCGAAAAACAAAAGGGCAGACGGGCAATCGACGCTCACACCATGGACTTGAGTCTCCACGCCTTTCAAAAGACGACGGTGTTCACCACCTCCGACACCGAGCCAGTCGACAAACCGGCACGTATCGTGGCCGGCAGGTAATTGATGTGCGATCTAAACGCCAAAGAAAACTGGAGCGCAAGCGCCAAAAGGCAAAAGATCGCGGTGATGATCCTTCTGAAATCCCTGAATCGGCTGTAGGTACAAATGATGAACTGAAGGCAGACAATGGATAGAGTCTGCCGTTAAAATATACTTCATTCACAATGGCAAATCGACACGTGTCACGATCAATTGTTATGCAAACCCTTTTTGAATGGGACTTTCGTGATCAGTCGTATACCAAACCTGATCTAAAGTCAGCTCTGGAACGGAATGCTCACGAGTTTGCACCTGGAATGGACGACTATTCCTATATATACTCATTGCTTGAAGGGGTGGTTGAAAAACAGGAGAAATTAAATGAAGTTATAACTTCTGCCGCTCCTCATTGGCCACTTGATAAAATAGCTACCGTAGATCGCAACATATTGCGAATTGGCTTATATGAACTTTTATATGCAGACCGAGAAGAAGTGCCTCCAAAAGTAGCTATTAACGAAGCTATTGAGTTAGCTAAAGGGTTCGGCGGTGAATCAAGTGGCTCTTTCGTAAATGGTGTTATCGGAGCGGTTTACAAAGAAATAGGCGAACCTGGGAAAGACCAAACCTCCTCCAAGAAAATCAAAGATATCCCGTACGAAGAGATGCCTATAGAGAAACTCGGCGGAGCTGTGGTGTACGCCAGAAATGACGGCAATATAGAGTTGGCTCTTGTACACGATGTTTTTGGTCATTGGACTCTCTCAAAAGGACATATTGAAGAATCTGACACAAAAGAAGGGGTTAAAGAGAAGGTAAAAGAGGAAACAGGACTGGACATTAAATTGAAAGAAAAACTCGGAGAAAATGAATACGTAGCGGCTGATCCTGATAAAGGTAAAATTCGCAAACAAGTAGTGTACTACCTGGCTCGTTCTGAACATGAACCACTGGAATTACCAAAGGACAAAGGTGGTTTGGACGATGCTAAATGGTTCCCACTTCAGGATATTGTGGATTTAAATTTTTATGATGACATTATGCCGATCATCACAGATGCTGTAGATCAGTTGCTGGATGAAGATAATGACAACGAATTATTAGCCGAAGAAGATAATAGTTAAAAATACAAAACTCAACACTGGTTTCAAACTCGTATTGACTTTTGTATTTTGCTTCTAACTAAACAAATATGGCTAACTTATCTCAGTTTGAAGAAAACATTGATGTAGATTTCGATGACAAATCACTGTTGCAAAGAGCTTTCACTCATCGCTCTTATTTAAATGAACATCCTGATGAAGATATTCAACACAATGAACGTCTTGAGTTCTTAGGAGATGCTGTACTGGAACTTGTGGTAACAGACCATCTATTCAAATCATACCCAGACCGACCAGAAGGGGAACTTACCGCTATCCGAGCAGCGCTGGTAAATACTGACTCGATTTCGCAGGCAGCAAATAAAGTTGGGGCTGAAAAACACTTGCGCTTGTCCAAAGGCGAAGCGCAAGATACTGGCCGTGGCCGACAATTTATTCTTGCTAACACATACGAAGCTATAATTGGATCCATATATCTTGACCAAGGCCTTGGCACTGCCAGAGAATTTATACAAGACACACTCCTGGAGAACCTGGATGCATTAGTAAAAACAGAAGGGTGGAGAGATGCCAAAAGTCTATTCCAAGAAAAGGCACAAGAACATGTTTCGATTACACCAACATATGAGACATTGGATGAATCCGGCCCTGATCACGACAAGGTCTTTACGGTGGGGGTATTTCTTAAAGATAAAAAAATTGCTGAAGGTAAAGGTAAAAGTAAGCAAGAAGCTGAAAGTGCCGCTGCAGAAACAGCTCTGGATAAGCAGGGATGGAAAACTGATTTTGAATAAAAAAGCCGCCGAACGTGTACTGTCCGGCGGTTAAGTGTGAAGTTAACGAAAGGTCATCCACTCAGAAGTTGTCTGAAAATCGTCTCTGATTCTGAGCATGAAAAATTGATTTGACTTCAGGTTTCCCACAAATTCACTTGCTGATATCCAGCCGTTTCCAGGTAAAAGACTTTTTAACTTCTTTAGGCTTCGCAGATTGTCAGATGCAACTCCTACTGTCAGTATGACTTCAGATTCAGACTCTTTGCTGAAAGAGTATATGTGTAGTCTGTCTTTTAATCGATCAGGATAAAAAAACCATTGAACGAGCAGAGTTATTGCACTGCCTGCAGCTGCGCCTACGATCAAGAAAACAGCAGTTTCCATTTGTTGTTAAAGTTGGTGGAGAGATTAAGATTACGTAAGGTAACCACAAAAAATACTACTACAAACAAATATACGATCAAGCCAACAACTGTAATTCAAGCCTAATTGCATAATCAAAAGCGTGCTACAATAAAAACAACACGGGACTAAAGATTATATTTCTCATGCTAGAATCGCTTGAAATAAACGGCTTTAAATCATTTGCTAATAAAAGTAAATTAGAATTCAAAGCTCCTATTTCAGCTATTGTGGGCCCAAACGGGTCGGGAAAATCAAACGCCGCTGAAGCATTTCGGTTTGTGCTAGGCGAGCAATCCCTTAAATCATTACGAGTACGAAAGAGTGATGAACTTTTATACAACGGAGGGCAAGGCGGGCGGCGTGCTAACCGAGCACACGTAAAAGCGACTTTCGATAACAGCAACAACCGTCTCGATATAGACTATGATCAAGTTGTGATTGAACGCATTATTGAACGAGGTGATGCTAGCACATACCGGATTAACGGCAGCAAGGTCCGGCTTAAGGATGTTACCGACCTCCTGTCAGATGCCAACATAGGTACGTCGCGTCATCATATTATATCGCAAGGCGAAACTGATCGAGTGCTTAATGTTAACGAGCGAAAGCGAAAGTCTATCATAGAAGACGCTCTCGGACTCCAGCGGTTCTATCGTCGACGCCGTGAAGCAGTGAATAAGCTAGAAAGAACTGAAGATAACTTAGAACAAGCACAAGTCCGGCTGAGTGACCTAAAACCAGAACTTGACTACCTCAAAAAACAAAAAGATCGGATTAAGGAAACTAAAGAATTACGACAGAAGCTGGCCACAAAATACCAGCAGTATTTCCGCCGAGAAACAACCCGAATAAAAGCTAAGGAGGAGTCCATTTCTCAGAAACAATCCTCACTGAAAGAACAAAAAGAAAAGATAGAAGAAGAAATAAGCGAGGCTAAGGAAACCATAGAAAAAATAGAAGAAGAAAAGAGTAAAAAAAGCGAAAATGAACTCTCTCAAAAAGAACAGAAGTTGAACGAGAACCTTGCCTCATTGGAAGATGATATATCAGAAATTATTCAAGAACACGGAGAGGTGGTCGGCACTATTAAATCTCTTAAAAAACAACAAAAACAATCAGAAAAAAGCCGGGTATGGATAAAAGCTGAAAAATTCTCAGACCACAAACAAAGACTAAAAGAACTTATATCCTCCAGCAAACAGGAAAGCGAAATAGAGGATAAAGCTGGTATACTTAACGACTTCGTTACAACCATTCAGAATTTCCTTGCCGATATTCAAGAGCCAACCACAGATAATGTTAACCACAAAGATCGTATTGACTCCCTCACAAACAAAAAACAAAACCTTGAAGATAAGCGCCAAAAACTCAAAAAAGAACGGGCAAATCTAAGAGAAAAAAGAGACAAAATAAAAGAAACAGCTCATAACCAGCAAAACAAGCAACATGAAGCAGAAAAAAGGCTCGTACGCCTTGAGGCTAAAAAAGAAAATATTACCAAGGAACTCTCCCGCACAGAAAACCAAATCAAACGTACTAGTAACGACAAAGAAGGTTTGGAAGATGAGAAGTCCGAAGCAAGAATTCTTTGCGGCAAAGACGTGCTCGATTTTGAAGATACTCCACTAGTTGATAACGAAGGTGAAGAGATTGACAAAAAAGATTTTGTTGAAAACATAGATAATAGTGACCGAAAATTTAACCGGGAGCTGGAACGGTTAAAAATTAAACTGGAAGATACACGAGTAAGTGACCAGGAAGAGGTTTTATCTGAGTACGAGAGAGTGAAAGAGCAGGTAGACTTCTTGCGAGATGAAATTAATGATCTAAAAAATTCCAAAGAATCGCTGTTGTCGTTGATCGATGAAATAGAAACAACAGTTAAGGAAAAATTTACGCAAGGAGTTGAGGAGATTAATGAAATATTTTCCGAGTTTTTCGCCACTATGTTTGGCGGCGGGGAAGCTAAACTGGTGATTACCAAGCATCCAAAAGGTAAAAATGAGCGGGTTGAGGAACTTGAACAACCACCAGAAGAAACAGAGCGCGGTATAGCTATTGATGTACAGTTACCACAAAAGAAAGTGCGAGGCTTAGGGGTGCTCTCTGGTGGTGAACGAGTCTTGGTTTCAGTAGCTCTTTTGTTTGCCTTATCGCAAATCAATCCACCGCCGTTTATAGTACTTGATGAGGCAGATGCAGCTCTTGATGAGGCTAACTCGCAACGCTTTGGTAATATGATCGAACGTCTTTCTGACCGCTCTCAACTCATCATCATCACCCACAACAGAGAGACAATGAGTCGAGCTGATGTGCTGTACGGTATCACTCTCGACCAAGAGGGCGGGTCACGCTTGTTATCTCTGGACTTTTCTGAAGCCGTAGAAAAAGTAGCTAATTAATTCAATAGTAATGACCAATCAAGAAGACAATACACCAAAAAAGAAAGCATCTAGTTCAGACGTAAAAACTGCTAATCTCGAAGATGCGCAGGAAGGTCCGTTAACCTTAGACCAACTAGATAAAGATTTGCGCGACCGGATCCACGTTATCCGCCATGAATTCATACGTGGGCTCAACTTTGTTCGAAAACACAAAAACAGAGTAACCTTCTATGGTTCAGCACGTTTTGACGAAGACAACCCTCATTATCAAAAAGCTGTTCGAGTAGCTAGACGGGTGGCTGAAGAAGGGATTGACATAGTCACCGGAGGCGGTCCGGGAATCATGGAGGCAGCTAACAAAGGAGCTAGTGAGGCCAAGGGGGATGATTCAGGTCACTCACTAGGACTCAACATTGAGTTACCTGCCGAACAAACACTTAATTCATACACAGAGGAGTACGAAGAGTTTCACTATTTCTTCGTCCGCAAGGTGGCTTTGGCTTTTTCGGCGGAAGCATATATATTTTTTCCTGGCGGATTCGGCACACTCGATGAATTTCTGGAAATATTAACACTTGTACAAACGGAGAAAATTGTACAAGTTCCTATCATTCTTGTAGGCAGTGATTTCTGGGACCCTTTCGAAGACTTTGTTGAAAATATACTATTAAATAAATTCGAAACTATCAGCGAAGCAGATATTGATCTTTACCACATTACCGACGACGAAGACGAAGTGGTGAATATGGTATCTGAAGCAGAGCTGCGAGACGAGTAGTTCTTTCTACTCAATTAACTCAAAGTCTATTTCACGGTTGTCTATATCTACACCAGTCAGTTCAACCTTTACAGTATCTCCAAGGGTATACGTTTTTCCGGAATCCTTACCTACAAAAGCATACTGTTCTTCATCAAGCTCGAAGTAGTCATCACCCATATTGCTGACATGCACCATGCCGTTAGCGAGTGTTTTTTCTTCTTCAACGTAGAAACCATGCTTCGACATACCACTGATAACAGCTGTAAATTCTTCACCTACGTGTTCACTCATGTACTCAGCTCGCTTGTAAGCAATAGAATCTCGCTCAGCTTCTAACACTTCACGTTCACGAGATGAAGCGTGCTCCGCTGCAGCCTGATAGAAATTAAATTCCTGGGAAGGGATAGTTTTATCGTTAAGGTGTTTCTCCAGAAGACGGTGGACTAGGAGATCAGGGTATCGCCGAATCGGGGAAGTGAAGTGAGTGTAGTATTCGAAAGCTAATCCAAAGTGGCCTTTGTTTTGGGTCTTGTACGTCGCTTTGTCCATTGTTCGGATAACTTCAGTATTTACCAACCCTTCTTCAGCCCGGCCAGAAGCCTGGTCTAGAAGTGCATTTATATCTCGATTCGTCACCTCCACACCTTCTTCGAGCTCGAAGTCGTACCCTAGCGCTCGCAAGAATACCCCAAGCTCACTTAACCGATCTCTGTCCGGAAGGCCGTGAACCCGGTACATAAAGAAATGCCTTTCATCTTCATCCTCGGTCATGCGTTCTATCTCTTTAGCTATATCTCGGTTAGCAAGGAGCATGTACTCTTCAATCATCTTGTGTGTATCAAGCCGTTCTTTTTTGGTGATTGCTGTTGGTGTGCCATCTTCATCCAGCTCAAACCTTACCTCTTCGCTGTGAAAGTCAATAGATCCGTTGCCGAAACGACGGTTTCGGAGAACTTTTGCTACGTTATTTAAAATTTTAAGTTCATCAGAAAACTCATCATTACCGCTATCAATTTGCGCCTGCGCTTCTTGGTAGGAGAAACGCTGATCGGAATGGATAACACCCTTACCGAACCATCGATCTTTAATATTCCCCTCCGGCGTTACTGTAAACTCTGCCGAGAAAGACAGGCGGTCAACATTTGGCTTGAGACTACAGACATCGTTTGAAAGTACCGGTGGAAGCATAGGAATTGTTCGGTCTACCAAGTAAACACTGAAGGCTCGTTCACGTGCTTCTCGGTCGAGAGCAGTTTCTGGCCGAACAAAGTGTGATACGTCAGCAATGTGAATCCCTATTTTGTAGTTGCCGTCTTCCAGCCGCTGAAAGGAAATTGCATCATCAAAGTCCTTGGCTGTTGCCGGGTCAATGGTCATGGTGGTTACATCTCGGAAGTCCCGGCGGTTCGACAAGTCTTCATCCTCCATACTCCAGTCCTCCAGTTCGCTCGCTTCTTCCATAACATCCTGCGGAAAATCAACCTCAATACCTTTATCTTTAATGATAGACTGCATCTCTACTTCATGATCGCCTTTCGGGCCAAGTACCTCCTTTATGGTGCCGGAAGGATTTTTGCCGGCTTCCGGCCGACCCCAATCCGTGATTTCCACAAGCGCCTTATGGCCATCAGGTAGATCCTCATCGGTATGAATGAAAATATCTTCGTACATATCTTTCTTGTCCGGCAGCAGGAAGTAGGTATCACCATTCTTTTGGATAGTGCCAACAAACTGCGTACGGGATCGTCGAACTATCTCAATCACTTCGCCTATAGTGAGGTCACCCTTTTCGTTATCAACTTCCGGTCGTGGCTTAACCAGTACTGTATCGCCATCAAACGCACCGTTGATTTGATCAGAAGGGATTACTAAATCTTCAGGTTCTTCCTCTCCAGGCTCAAACGGCGGAGTAACAAAACCTACACCGGTTGATGTTGTTGAAATAATTGCTTCAAAAGTATCGTTGTCAGTGTCGTTAGTTGTGTTCATCGCTATTCAAGTGTAGCACATTAAGCACAAATTAATACCCTTTATAGTCATATTTATCACCAATCCCGTTTTTCAATTAATGATTTCTTCCTTGCGAAACCTTATTTTTCTGCTATTATCTTTTTTGTATGCTACGAATTCGACTCGCACGCGTTGGCCGAAAACATGACCCATCTTACCGGGTGATTGTTACTGAGCGCGGCCGCGCACCACAGCCAGGTAATTATGTAGAACAAGTTGGTACATACGATGCTCGCTCCGATGAGCATGATCTAAAACCGGAGCGTATTGAGCATTGGATATCTAACGGCGCTCAACCAAGCGAAACAGTTCATAATCTACTTGTAAAAGCTGGTGTCATTGAAGGCGACACAACCAATCCACTCCCTAAAAAATCTCCAATAAAGAAAGAGGGGGGAAGTGATGAAGAGCCGAAATCAGAAACGGATTCAAGTGAGCCAGACGAAGAGGAGGCAGGAGAAGACACAGAAGAAGACAGCTCTACTACTGAAGAAGAGGTTGAAGACGACGAGGTAGAGCAAGAAGATGAAGAGTCAGAAGAGCCTCAAGAAGAAGGTGAAGAGGGGGAGGAGGATGAAGAAAACCAAGACGCCAGTTAGGGTTTGTAATAAAAAAGTTTTAGCGTATAATTCACACTAACAGCTTCGTCGAGGCTGTGATTAGAAATTCTAGTTTGATATTCTATGGCTGAAGAAGAATACGAAGATAAGAAATTTTTGCAGTTTGTTGTTGAACATATAGTCGATCACCCCGAGGACGTGCAAGTACAACGTACCGTTGACGAAATGGGTGTGTTGATGACACTTGATGTCCACGCTGAGGACATGGGGAAAGTGATTGGCCGGAATGGAAACACAGCAAAGGCTTTGCGTACTCTACTCCGTACGGTAGGCATGAAAAACCAGGCTCGTGTAAATCTCAAGATTCGTGAGCCGGAAGAGCGCGGCGAAGTGCCGTCTCCCGGAGAAGATGAAGAAGGTGAAAGTGATGACGAATCAGATGAAGATTCAGGAAGTTCTGTAGACGACGCGATGGAAGAACTAAAGTCGTAACTGATCCGGCCTAATAAGAATCAGTATCTTCATGTTAAAAGTCGACCGATTCTGGTCGGCTTTTGTATTGACTACTGATATACATCACAGAAGCTAGGTTAAATTAGAAGACCGCACCAACAACGTATGCTGATGCGGTCGTGAATGAAAAATGAGGATGGAGTGTAAATTTGCTAACCAAAGTTCTTAGACGTCATCTTCGGCTCTTTGGTTGTTCAGTCCAACAAGAGAGCTGAAGCCGCCAACCAAGACGACTGCCGCAACTCCTGTTGTTAAACCCCGAAAAAAGTTAGACGGAAAACGCAAAAACGTAATCCATAAACTTAAAAAAAGTAGAGTGCAGAAGGCCACTACATGCCAAGTACACAAACACTGGTATGCAGCATATCGGTATGCTGTATAACCAATAAGGAAAGTGCTGGCTGACCAACTACCTATACCTATTATCCAGACCACGTCAGTAGGGATATACGCTAACACCTGACCAGCGGCTTCGTGGTACGTTAAACCAACAAAGCTGATCGGTGTAACAAGAAAAAGAGATATCCATAAAGCATTCGCGCCTTTCTTGTTAAGCTCCATCGTGTTCCGTTTGTTAAAGGTACAAAATCGAGACTGGGTTTAGTTAATCACAATTAATTGCTATATTCAAATCAATGCGATTTTCTGTTATTACAATTTTCCCAAACCTAATCGAAAACTACACCAATGAATCAATCCTTGGTCGTGCACAAGACGACGATCTGATTGCCGTAGACACATTTGACCCGAGAAATTTCGCTGATAACAAGCACGACCAGGTTGACCAGAAGCCGTATGGAGGAGGGCCGGGCATGGTGATGCAAGCAGAGCCTATCTTAAAAGCGGTCGATCAAGCCACTAAAGAGTATGGAGGAGGGGTTGTGTTTATAACCTCTGCCCAAGGAAATCAATTCGATACTGACGTAGCTAAAAATACAGAAAAAAATGTTGACCACGCAATTATTATCTGTGGTCGATACGAAGGAATAGACAGAAGAGTTGTGGAAGCGCTCAATGCTCGGGAAATATCTGTTGGCCCATATATTCTCACGGGCGGCGAACTACCCGCACTTATTATGATCGACACGATAAGTCGATTTGTGCCGGGAGTACTCGGGAATGAAAATTCGTTAGAAGAAGCGCGAACGAGCGGCACACACGTGTACACCCGACCAGAAACCATCACTTACCAACAGGAGGAATACACAGTTCCCGATGTACTTTTGTCCGGCCACCACAAAAAGATAGAAGAGTGGCGCAAGCGCCAAGCGCAAAATACACAAGAAAACAACTCTTAGGATCTTGATTATGCTTCCAGATCATACTAAAAACATCAACAACGAGTCAGACACAACCGTGTACGTCGGAATGTCCGGAGGTGTGGATTCATCCACTTCTGCAGCCTTGCTAAAAGATGCCGGATTTGATGTTGTTGGCTGTTTTATGACCGTTTGGCAGCCACCGTTTTTAGATTGCTCAATGGAAACGGAAAGAAAGGATGCTATGCAAGTAGCAGCTCAGTTGGATATTCCGTTTCAAACAGTAGACTTGGCTGATGAGTATAAAAATGGTGTAGTTGATTACATGATCCGAGAATACAAGGCGGGTCGTACCCCAAATCCGGATGTGATGTGTAATGGAGTAATTAAATTTGGAGCCTTTTATGACTGGGCACTAGAAGATGGTGCTGACTACATTGCTACCGGCCACTATGCAAACAAACAAGAAACGAAATCCGGAGTACATTTGCTGAAAGGGGAGGACGGCCACAAAGATCAGACTTATTTCTTGTGGCAACTTACACAAAACAAGCTTGAGGATATCTTATTTCCCATCGGAAACCAGCAAAAACAACAGGTACGCAAAACAGCCGAAAAGTTTGATATACCCGTTGCCAACAAAAAGGGCAGTCAAGGGTTGTGCTTTCTTGGTGAAGTGGACATGCGAACCTTTCTAAAAGAATTTATAGACACAAAATCAGGAGACGTGCTAAACGAGCAAGGAGAGACAATCGGAACACATGAAGGGGCGACTTTGTACACAATAGGTCAACGGCATGGTTTTACTGTTACAGACAAAAGCCCTGATGGCGGGCCGTGGTATGTGGCTGATAAAAATATAGACAAGAACACACTTACTGTAACTGAAGACAATTCAAAAACCGGACCAGTCTACAACGGCAAGCAGATCACCCTGACAGAAACTAACTGGATTAACCAAAAACCAGAAGAGGGTGAGCGATTTTCTGCACAAATTCGTTATAACCAGCCACTTCAATCTTGCACTTTACAGAAAGAAAAAGAGAAGTGGGTAGTAACGTTCGAGGAACCGCTGCGAGCAGTAGCTTCCGGACAATCATGTGTAATCTATAACAAAGATAGATGCATAGGCGGAGGGGTTATAGGTACTGCTGTGCGAGCAAATAGTTCATAACTCCGAACCGCTACCGTGATACAATTTCAGTACGATGAACGAAACAATTACAGTCACGAAACGTGACGGTACCAAAGAGGTTTTTAAGAAAGGAAAGCTCCAGCAGTCGCTTAAACAAGCTCACGCTCCCGACAGTGTGGTCAATGAGATAGTTGAAAAGATTAGCAACAGCATCGATAAAGTTACTTCAAGTGACGCCTTATACACAAAAGCCTTTGACCTTCTAAAGGAGCACAGAAAGTCGTATGCAGCACGTTATTCGCTTCGGCAGTCTTTGGCTGATCTGGGCCCGACCGGATATCCTTTTGAAGAGTTTGTAGCACGAATATTCAATACAAAAGGGTTCAAAACACATGTAGGCACAATCGTGGACGGTCGATGTACTGAGCACGAAGTTGATGTTGTAGCTGAAAACGATGACACGCTTGCGCTTGTAGAGGCAAAATTCCACAACAGCCGATCCGTTAAATCTTCGCTGCAAATCCCGCTTTATGTAAAAGCTCGCTTTGATGATTTAGCCGAGAACGGATTTGGAGAGTTTGCTGCCCGCAACAAAACAATCGAACGATGGCTCGTGACAAACACTAAATTTTCCGATCAAGCAGTAGAGTACGGAGAGTGCGCTGACTTGAAAATGATCGGCTGGGGATATCCAGAAGAAGAAAACCTTGAGAGCCTGATTGAAGAAGCCTCTCTACAACCGGTCACGGCCCTAACAACATTATCCGGATCACACAAACGGGAGTTAACGAAACAAGATATAGTACTCTGCAAAACACTGCGTGATAAAAAAGAAAAGCTGGAGGCTCTCGGGTTTGATGACGACAAAATCGAAGAGGTGATGGAGGAGGTGAATCATTTATGTCATGTTTAATAAAATACTTTATCTATGTCTCGGTACTACAATGTTCCACGAACCAAATATGTATTCGATCCGGAAAATCCTGATGGGTTTGAGTTAAGTCGTTCTAAAATAGGATTATTCTTAGAATGCCCACGATGCTTTTTTGTTGACATACGCCTGGGAGTTAAACGAGTACCAGGATATCCGTTTTCTCTCAACAATGCCGTAGATGAACTCTTTAAGCAAGAATTTGATAAGCACCGAGAAGAAGGAACCCCACACCCGTTGATGAAAGAGTATGAAATTGAAGCAGTGCCATTCTCACACCGAAAAATAGACGACTGGCGACACCACTTTACCGGCGTGCGAACGAAACATGAGGAGACCGGATTTGTGATATACGGAGCTCCTGATGATATATGGGAGAAGGAAGGCGGTGATTTAGCTGTAGTTGATTACAAAGCTACGTCCAAAAAGAGCGATCTAACTCTGGATGCAGACTGGCAGGATTCCTGGAAACGCCAAATGGAGATATATCAGTACCTCCTACGATCCAATGATTTCTCTGTGTCCGATCGCGGATACTTTGTGTACGCTAACGCTGACAAACAAGCTGACGGCTTTAATGACTGCCTGGAGTTCGAAACAGAAATTCTGGTTTATGAAGGAAGTGACGAATGGATTGACGATACCCTGGCTGACATGAAAGAAACCCTGATGGCTGACAAAGTGCCACCATCTGACGATGAGTGCGATTACTGTACATTCCGAGAAACTTCCCAGGAAGTTATCGACAACATGTCGCCAAGCCAGCAAAAAATGTTTTAGTTATGACCACAACCTTCACAAAATCAGTACATAACTTTGTTCGTTCAATTCCTGCCGGTGAAGTCAGGACATACCAAGAAGTAGCTGAAGCTATCGGTAAACCACAAGCCGCGCGAGCTGTCGGGCAAGTACTTTCGAGAAACTTCGATCCGGAAATTCCGTGTCATCGAGTTATTCGTTCTGACGGAAAGGTTGGATCATACAACCGCGGTGGGGCAAAAGAAAAACGACGCTTACTTAAATCTGAGGGTGCAATATAGTACGATACAAGCATGCCACAAAAATCAGACATATTTGCAGACAATTGGAGTTCTCAGGAAAATCTTATAAAACGCCTCAAAGAAAAAACGGAAGTGTTAGAAAGTGAGCGGATAGAACAAGCACTGCGGCACGTTAACCGAAAAGACTTCGTCCGAAGCGGATACGAAATTGAAGCCTTTGAAGACTACGCTATACCGATAGGAGAAGACCAAACAATAAGCCAACCCACTACTGTGGTTTATATGCTTGAACTTCTTGATGTTCAGCCCGGCCACTCCGTTCTGGACGTCGGTTGCGGATCTGGATGGACTACTGGCCTTTTGGCTCACATAGTCGGTGAAGACGGGAGAGTAATTGGAGCTGAGATAAACGAAAAGTTGGCTAAATTTGGACAAGAAAACTTATCTGAGTATGAATTTCCACAGGCTGAAATTCGACACGACAATGCAGCCGACGACACGCAAGAAGAAAGTCCGTTTGATCGCATACTAGTGTCGGCTACCGCACCGCAAGTTCCGGACATGTTTACTCGCCAACTAAAAGAGGGGGGAGTGCTTGTTATGCCTGTAGAAGACAAGATAGTACGTCTCGAGAAAAAGAAAGGCGGCAAATATGACCGGGAAGAGCAACAAGGATTTCGTTTTGTGCCTCTAAAAGGTGTAAAATAAAAAGGCACCCGGAGGGCGCCTTGGTTGATGAATGATTTAACTTTTGTGGGCACGACGAGAGCGAGGCCGAGTAAACGGAGCAAGCAAAGCAACAATCAACAAGCCAATAAGGAAGACTATCAAATCCGCAAGTCCGCCTTTACTCTTCTCGCAAGTAGCCGCCGCATGTCCATTCTGCCTGTGAGAACGAACTGACCGAATGGGTTGTTTACTAGAAGAATCTTGCATTCTATTTTGTTAGGCTACCTAAAAGAAATTCGATGGTGTGAATCTGAGTAGATAATAGATAAATTATCTTAAATGTCAACTGAGTCAAGAACAGAGAAAATGAAAGCTATTCGTGATGAGGTGATAGACCTTGAAGCCTCACCGTTGTTTGAGTATCGTCAAGAAAACGATTATCTTCCGGTACTTGGAGAAGGGAACCATGACGCTGACATTATGTTTATCGGTGAAGCACCCGGAAAGAATGAGGCAGAAGCAGGGAGGCCGTTTTGCGGAGCTGCCGGAAACATGCTCAACAAACTGCTTGCCCACATTGAACTCGATCGCGATGATGTATATATTACTAACGTCTTAAAAGACCGCCCACCAAACAACCGCGACCCCAAACAAGAAGAAATAGACGTGTATAAACCATTCCTGCGCCGCCAGATTGAAGTTATAGAACCAAACGTTATAGCTACTTTAGGAAGGTTTGCCATGGAGTTTATCGAAGACGAATACGACGTTGACTGTGGAGGTACTATCTCGCAAGTTCGTGGTGATGTGTTCACTATAGAAAACGAGGGGAAAGAGATTACCTTCATACCGTTATTCCACCCGGCAGTAGCTTTATACGACGGCTCCCAACGAGAGACATTAAAAGAAGACTTTGAGGTTCTGACTAAATATTCTAAATAACAAAAATGAGGACGGAAGACTTAAAAACGAAATGGGATCTAGAACTCCTTTATGAGTCACCAGAAGACGAAGTTGATAAAGACATAGAGCACGCCCAAAAGGCTTACGAAGAGTTTGCGGATAAGTATCGTAACAGCGATGATTATCTCCAAAAACCAGAAGCTCTGCGTGAAGCGTTGGAAGACTTTGAATATCTCGGTGGAGAGAAAAATCTAGCAAAACCGTTATTTTACTTCAATTACCGCAAAAAACTGAAAGCAAATGACCAAGAGGCAGAGTCAAAAGTAAATCAACTTAGTCAAGTATATTCCAAACTAGAGAATAAGATTCGTTTCTTTGAGCTAAATCTAGGAGATTTACCCAAAGCCAAACAGGAAGAGTTTCTTTCTGCAAAAGAACTCGAACACTATCACAAGTACTTAGAATGGGTATTTAAAACCGCTCAATTCAATCTTGACGAAAAAGAAGAAAACATACTAAGTCTCACTAATCTCCCTCGAAATAAAATGTGGGTAAAGGGCGTCCAAAAAGCCATAAGTCAAAAAACTATCGAGTGGGAAGATGATGAGCTACCGCTTTCTGAAGCTTTAAGCAAAATTGAGGATTTACCTACCAAAAAGCGACGTAGATTGCATACAAAGTGCATGAAAACACTACAGGAGGTAAAAGAATTTTCTGAAAGTGAGATAAATGCTGTTGTTACCGATAAGAAAATTTCTGATGAGGTGCGCGGATATGAAAAACCATATTCATCCGCCGTACTTAAGTACGAAAATACACCTGAAGAAGTAGAAACTCTCGTGAACACAGTAACTAAAAATTTTGATGTTGTTCATGAATTCTACGACCTGAAAGCAGAACTACTGGAAGAAGATGCGCTCCAATATGCTGATCGATCGGCTTCAATCGGATCACTTGATAAGGAGCTGTCATTTGAGCAAGCTGTAGAGATCGTGCATGACAGTTTTGCAAACATGGACGCTGACTTCAGCAACACTCTCGAGCAATTTCTTAAGAAAGGTCAGATTGATGTATTTCCTCAAGAAAAGAAAAGCGGAGGTGCATTCTGTTCTGGCGCACCGTATTTGCCTACATATATCCTTTTGAATTACACACCAAGCTTTCGTCAAGTTACTACACTGGCTCATGAAATGGGTCACGCAATTCACACAGAACTCTCCAAAGAGCAATCGCCTATGTATCAAAAATACACCATATCTACTGCAGAGGTAGCCAGCACCTTCTTTGAGTCTGTAGTTTTTAACCGTGTCTTTGAAAACTTGAATGAAAACGAGCAGATAATTGCACTACACAACAAGATTAACCGTGACGTATCTACAGTATTTCGCCAAATAGCCTGCTTTAACTTTGAAAAAGAATTACACGGTCGCATCCGAGAAAAAGGAAGTTGCTCTCATGAGGACATTGCTAAACTCATGAACAAACATATGCAAAACTATCTGGGTGACCGCTTTGAAATGAAAGACGAAGATGGGTACTTCTTTATAAATTGGACTCATATCCGGCGACCGTTTTATGTTTACACGTATGCCTACGGTGATTTGATTAGCAAAGCTTTGCATAGTAAGTATCAAGAAGATGAAGAGTATCTTGATAAAGTAAAACAATTCTTAAAAGCCGGATCTACAAAATCCCCACAAGACATATTTGCCGACATAGGCGTAGATACCTCATCACCGAATGTATTTACAACAGGTATAGAAAGTATTCGAGAAGATATTCAATCACTCAAAAAACTTATTTAAAGATTAGATTTATGCAAATAGAAAAAACAACCCTGGATAATGGACTGACGTCTATAACTGTACCGATGGAGGATACGCCGACAGCGACAGTGCTGGTAATGGTGAATGCCGGTACACGATTCGAAACAGAAGAAAACAACGGGATCTCCCACTTCTTGGAGCACATGTGCTTTAAGGGCACAAAAAACCGGCCGAGCCCTCGTGACGTGTCCGCTAAGCTGGATGGACTCGGAGCAGAAAGTAATGCATTTACCGGATATGAATACACCGGTTATTACGCCAAAACAAAATCTGACAACACACAAGATGTGTTGGAGGTTCTTTCTGACATCTATAAGCACCCTCTACTTTCACAGCAGGAGATAAAAAAGGAAGCTGGAGTCATTACCGAAGAGATACGAATGTATGAAGATCTGCCTATGCGTAAAGTTCACGAAGTGTTTCAAGAAGGCATGTTTGGCGACCAGCCGATGGGTTGGTCCGTGCTTGGTCCAGAAGAAAACGTACAAGAGTTTAACAAAGAGGACATATCCAACTACCGCGAAAAGCTCTATGTACCGGAAGCTACTACCGTGGTTGTGGTTGGTGGTATTGATCCAGACTCAGCCCAACAAAAAATTGCCAAAAACTTCCAAGACCTCACCGAATCAGAAAAAATCGATACACCCCCAGCCGAATACCGACAAGATCGCCCGTCTGTTTTATTTGAAGAAAAAGAAAGTGACCAAACCCATCTTGTAGTCGGAGCCCCGGCAGTACCTGTAGACTCCGACAAAAAGCCGGCAACAGAAGTTCTTTCTACTGTACTGGGCCGAGGTATGAGCTCTCGTCTTTTCCATAAACTACGAGATCGAATGGGAGTGTGCTATTACGTCAAATCATCTGTTAACTACTATTCAGACAACGGAGTATTTAAAGTGTTTTCAGGAGTAGACAACTCACGAGTCAGCGAAGTGGTTGAAGCTATCTGTAAAGAGCTACAGCTAGTTAAGAACGAAGAGGTGGGGGCAGAAGAGCTTAAAAAAGCTAAAGAGTATCTCGCTGGCAATTTCTTGATGTCCCATGAATCAACCAACAAAATCGCAACCAACATCGCCGAGCAATCAGTACTAGATCTAGAAATCGAGAAACCAAAAGAATATGTAGAAAGAATCGAAAACGTAACGCAAAAAGACGTACAAGAAGTAGCCAATGATCTGTTCTCAGAAGGAAGTCTGCAAACTGCAATAGTCGGTCCTGAAGCTGACAAAAAAGAAGTCGAGGGTTCAATGTCGAGAGTGTAACTGTCCACTGCATTGACAAATAGTAAAAATTTACTAGCCTAAAGGGCAGATTGAACCGCATTCTCTCCAAACACCTTTAATGGTCAATGACCTTAGAAATTATTTTAGGTATTGAAAGCACCCTTTCTATTATTGTTGGGCTTTATCTGGTATTTCGAGGGTTTCCGACAGCTTGGAGGTATAGCCAAAAACGGAAGGAAGGGGAGGATTTACCCTTGGCTGAAGAGATAAGATGTGACCAAGGGTGGATACTCATAGGACTCGGAGCACTAATAGTTTTGGAGTGTTTCCCGCTTCTTTTTTTAATAACATCGTAACTACAACACCAACAAACCCGTCATCTAGTATTCAGATAGGCGGGCTTTTTCTGTTAAAATAAGCCATATGAAATCGAACGAAATACGACAACGTTTTCTAGACTTTTTTGAAAATAGAGATCACGCAGTTATTCCCTCAGCCAGCCTCGTACCCAAAGACGACCCGTCAGTACTCTTTACGACTGCCGGGATGCAGCCACTTGTTCCGTATCTTCTCGGACAAGACCACCCGAAAGGAAATCGGTTGGTAAATGTGCAGAAGTGTGTGCGCACACAAGATATCGAGGAGGTTGGAGACGATACGCACGACACCTTTTTTGAAATGCTGGGAAACTGGTCGCTGGGTGACTACTTTAAAAGAGAGGCCATAGAATGGAGCTATGAATTTCTTACTAGTGAAGAGGAAGGTCTCGGACTGAACCCGGATCGCCTGTACATCACTTGCTTTAAAGGAAACGACCAGGTAGACAAAGATACTGAGTCAGCGGAAATCTGGCAGGAACTGGGTATCCCGGAAAACCGCATTTATTTTCTTGGCGAGAAAGACAACTGGTGGAGCCCGGGCGAAAATGGCCCGTGCGGTCCAGATACCGAAATGTTTTATGACGTCACCGAAGACGGACTCGGCGAACTTGATCTCCAAGGGTTTAAGGAAGCAGACGGCCGAGGTCAAGTAATTGAAGTTTGGAATGATGTTTTCATGGAATATGAGAAAGAAGATGGAGAGGTAGTCGGCAAACTCGACCAACAGAATGTGGATACCGGTGCCGGCCTGGAACGCCTGGCCATGGTAATGCAGAATGCTGACTCTATTTTTGAGACAGATTTATTTGCTTCCATTGTTTCTTTAATCGATGACCTAAAAGAGGACTCTAACCAAAAAGCCGAAAGGATAGTCGCCGACCACGTGCGTACAGCCGTGTTTATCATTGCCGATGGGGTTACACCCGACAATACCGGGCGAGGTTACGTGCTCAGGCGTGTACTGCGACGAGCTGTAGAGCATGCAGACAAACTAGGTCTAGAAGACGGATCGCTCACCAAGCTTGTTGATCCGGTAGTAGAAATGTACAAAGGTTGGTATCCGGAAGTTGAACAAAACCTGGATCTTATCAAGACCACTGTAGAGCAAGAAGAGGAAAGCTTCCGGAAAACTCTTACTCGTGGGCGTAAGCAGTTTGAAAAAATTGACGGCGACATCTCCGGAAAGGAAGCATTCGATCTCTACCAAACCCACGGACTGCCACTCTCAATCACCAAAAAGCTTGCAGAGGAAAAAGGAGTTGCTGTAGATGAACCGGCTTTCGAAGAGGAAATGAAAAAACACAAAGAAAAGTCTCGAGCTGCCGGCAAGAAGCAATTCAAGGGAGGGTTGGCCAACCAAAAAGAAGAAACAGTAAAACTCCACACTGCCACCCATCTCCTTAACCAGACATTACGGGAGGTACTGGGAAAACACGTAAGTCAGGCCGGCTCTAACATCACTACACAGCGGTTGCGCTTCGACTTTACGCACGATGAGGCTCTCACCGACCAAGAGATTGAAGAGATCGAAAATCGAGTTAACGAGAAAATAGAAGCCGGGCTGGAAGTCTCTTGTGAAGAAAAACCGCTCGAAGAGGCGAAGGATGAGGCCATTTACCTTGACCAGGCTAACTACCCGGATGAAGTGACCGTTTATGAAATGGAGCATCCTGAAGATCACGAGAAAGGAGGAGTAATTTACTCTCGAGAAATTTGCAAAGGACCACACGTAGACAACACCGGTGAGCTAGGCCACTTTAAAATCACTAAAGAGACCTCCAGCTCTGCAGGTGTTCGGCGCATCAAGGCCGTTCTGGAATAAAGCCGGGATTGCAAGCTTGTGATATCATTACTTACACATGGGTCTTTTTGAAACGAAATCAAGCACTTCAAAAACCAAAGCTGTTTTTGATATTAGGTCAGGCAGTATAGGCGCTGCGATCGTCGTCACTTCCGAGGAGGAAAAACCGGAGGTCGTGTGGTCGCATCGCAAGCCGATATCCTTCATGAAAGAGCACGACACGAGCAAGCTCATTAATATGACGAAACAAGCTGTTGATTCTGCTGCCGAAAGACTACAAAAAGTAAGCAGTAAGATAACCGGAAAAACAGACATTTCGCCGGTACAAGAAATTCAGTGTTTTTTTGCAGCACCATGGTACGTTGGAAGCACTCAAACCGTAACCATCAACAAAGATAATCCTTTCACGGTTGATGAAGAACGTATGAATTTAGCTCGCCAGAAAGCCGATGAGCTGTTCCGGGAAGAAACCGTAGCTAATCACACGAAAAAAGAAGAGGATCTTGAGGAACTTGATGAGGCGGTATTTGGCATTTGGTGTAACGGATATAGGCTGAACAAGCCTCAAGAAGTTGCAACCAATACTTTACGGGTGGCAATTTACAAAAGCATGCTTCCGACCCAAATTGCGAATATTACTCGAGAAGCTATCGGCAGCCGACTTAACACGGATCAGCTGCATTTCAATTCATTTACTGCCGCTGTTAGCAGGCTATTTACAAATGTATTCGATCACCCAAAAAGTTTTCTTTTGGTTGACGCAGGAGATGAACTTACAGAAATTCTCCTGGTAGAAAACGGTGTGCTGACAGAATCCGTATCTTTCCCGCTTGGAGAACACTTCTTGACCCGAACGGTTGCTAAGTCCTTGGACCGACCGCCATCTGATGCTCGCTCACGCCTCCAGCTCTATCTAGACAACCACCAGACGAGTGAGCACAAGCAAGAAATAGACGATGTAGTTACAGAGGCTAAAGATCGGTGGCAGGAACTTTTTGCTTCTTCAATAGGTGAATTTTCACCAGATGTATCATTACCTTCACATGCTTACGTATTATCAGGACACAGCGTCGGATCCTTGTTAACCGATTTTGTATCAGATACTTCGGTTAAGGATCACCTGGTGACACGTTCGCGATTCCGTGTTCATGAGGTGGACAGTGAATTGCTAAGTTCGCGATTACACACAAAACGATCTGCAGTGGATCACTTCTTGGCTGCAAGTGTTTTGTCTGCTTGTGAAGCAAGAGTAAATAAAACATGATAAAATATTTAAACGATGAATCGATCTGTATCGGGTATCACAAAAAGAAATAAGCGTTCTATCCAAAAACTCAAGAAAGAACGGTCAGGGGGAGGAGGTCATGGTAAGGATAATAATGAGCAAGAGACTCCACCTGACGGACGCCCACCACGCAGGAACGCAAGCCAAGCCACAACGTATGGACTGTGGTTTATTGGTATAGTAACTGTACTTTTCTTGTTTTTCGCGTTTTCAGTAGTCTTTTCTGAGACGAGCGTTGATGTACATCCAAAGACTGCTTCGATTTCCATAGATGAAACATACACTGCCAGCACCGCTTCAAGCACCGCCGATGTGCCGTACATGGTGACAACTGTTACCGCTTCTTCTAGCCAGCAAGCCGAATCAACCGGCAGTGAATACCAGGAAGCCAGAAGTTCAGGTGAGCTAACCATCCACAATGAAGGAAGTGATTCAATTCGGTTGGTAGCGCGTACACGATTCGAGTCTCCGGAAGGAAACGTTTACCGCATACAAGAACCGGTACAGGTTCCAGCTCAGTCCGGAGGCACTCCAGGGTCAGTCACCGTAACTGCTGTCGCCGCCGAAGCCGGAAACGAGTACAATACACGCACTAAAGAACAATTCTCTGTTCCGGGCTTGGCCGGATCAGGTGACGACCAGGAAGTTTATGCCACCCTGGCTTCGCCAATGACTGGTGGTATAGCCGGAGAGGTACCTGTAGTTTCCTCCAGCACAAAGCAAAACTTGGTGAACTCATTATCCAGCAATCTGGAGGCAAGATTGGTTGAGAAGCTCGGAAACGAACTCCCTGCAGGCGTTGTTGTTTATGACCAAGGTCGCTTCTTTTCATTTAATACAAACACTGACAACTCCGATTCTTCACAAGAAGCTCAAGTTACAGTGCAAGGATCACTGCACGCCATAACGTTTGATCAACGAGCCTTGTCTGCAGCCCTTATGGAATCAGCCGGGGTTGAAGTGGCTGATGACGCTAATGTTCGAGTCCAGGGTCTAGAAGACTTTGATTTCTCCATAGAGAACATAGAAGAGTTTTCCCCAACCGAAGACCAATCATTTACCTTTAACATAGCCGGAGACTCCGTTGCTGTATGGCAGTACAACGACCGATCGCTTGCTCGCGACATGCGAGGACTTCGCAAAGACAGCTTGGATGAAGTTCTCTCCAGTTACGACAATATAGAAGAAGCTGAGGTAACTACTCGACCATTCTGGAAGCGATCACTGCCAACAGAAGCGGAAGATATTACAGTCAATACAATCTTAGAGTAAGCAAACTCAGGTTATATTGACGACTCCACTTAATCTGTTACAATAGTTTTTGCTTAATGGGAAAGGATAACGAACCGGAAACAAAGAAAGGAACTGTTATTGAGGCATTGCCTAATGCAATGTTTCGTCTGGAAACCGAGGACGGAGAAGAGCAACTTGCATACCTTTCCGGCAAAATGAAACGCTTTAATATTCGTGTCTTGGTTGGAGATGAAGTTCGTTACGAAGTAAATGAATACGGAGGAAAGGCACGTATCGTTCGAAGACTTTAATTTTTTTCACACATCATGGAAGTAAAATCATCTGTAAAAAAACGTTGTGATGGATGTAAAGTAGTCCGCCGAAAAGGGCGGGTGTATGTCATTTGCGAAAATACTCCGCGTCATAAACAACGACAAGGTTAATTATGCGTATTGAAGGAGTAACAATTCCAGACGATAAACACATTGTGGTTGGTCTTACTGCCGTGCACGGCATTGGAAATTCTCGCGCCCGCACTATTTTGGATGATGCAGGAGTAGACTACAACACAACCGCAAGTGACCTTACTGAGGACGAAGAACGTGCCATCAGAAAAGAAATCGAGCAGTACTCAGTAGAGGGCGATCTCCGGCGAAAGGTAGAAGCTAATATAAAACGCCTCAAAGACATTGAGTCATACCGAGGAATACGACACACAAAAAATCTTCCGGTTCGTGGTCAAAATACTCAAACTAATTCACGTACGAACCGACCGTACGAAGGTTACAAAACCGCTGGTTCTGGTCGGCGTACTGTAGAGAAAAAATAATCATATATGGGAAAGAAACGAGTCGCAAAAAAAGAAGGAACTGTTGTTGACACTTCGTCCAAGGAGGAGAAGTTCCAAAAGTCCACCAAACGTCAACTCTCCAAGGTTCGGCTGTATGTTAATGCTACATATAACAATACACAGCTCACACTAACAGATCCGGAAGGTAATACCGTATACAGTTCCTCAGCCGGAGCACTCGGATTTAGCGGCGCTAAAAAAGGTACTCCGTTTGCCGCAGCCAAAGTTGGTGAACTTGTTGGGGCGAAGGCGAAGGCGCTAAATGCCAAGACGGCCACGGTAATCGTAAAGGGAACCGGGGCTGGTCGGGAATCACCAATACGAGCCTTCATGGGAACCAGCGGAGTTTCTATTACTGAAATACGAGACGAAACCCCGATTCCTCACGGCGGTAACCGCCCTCCTAAGCCACGACGTGTATAAATAAGTAATTAGCTATGCAAATAGGTCCACGATACAAAATATGTAAACGACTTGGTTCTGGCGTATTTCAAAAGTGTCAGACACAGAAGTTTGAAGTCTCTAAGTCACGCGGTAGCGGTGGCCGGAGAGGCGGGCGCGGACGGCAGTCCAACTATGGTGCGCAACTTGAAGAAAAGCAGAAAGTTCGATTTAGTTACGGAATTCGAGAAGAACAGTTTCGAAGCTATGTTGACAATGCGGTATCCCAAAAGAAAAAGCGTCCAGTGAATTCTCTTTACGAGAATCTCGAAACCAGGCTCGATAATGTTGTATTCCGACTCGGATTTGGCAAGTCGCGCCAGATGGCTCGCCAGCTTGTTAATCACGGGCATATCTGCGTAAACGGCCGTAAGATTGATGTGCCTTCCTATACCGTAAGCACAGGAGATACAGTACACGTACGAGAAGAAAGCCAGGACAAAGGTCCATTCTTGGAGGCACAAGAAGGGTACGAAGGATACACGCCGCCTGCATGGCTGCAAGTCGACCGCGATAACCTGAGTGGCACAATCCAGGCAGTTCCTCGATTTGATGCCACCACCGAAGTTTTCGACTTAACGTCAGTGATCGAGTTCTATAGCCGTTAGTGCTTGCAAAAAAGCCTAATTTACGGTATAGTTTGCGTGTTTACAGATGAGTTTTTATGCGTTAATTAAGTAAATTTGATGTCACTTTCCACTGATATTTCATTTCCGTCACAACCAGAAGTCGTCGAAGAAGACGGTAATAAAGGAGAATATAGAATTGATGGACTTTATCCAGGGTACGGATACACCCTAGGAAATTCACTACGTCGCATTATCCTTTCCTCACTACCAGGAGCCGCCATAACTTCTGTAGAAATTGATGGAGTACGGCACGAATTTGCCACCATCGATGGAGTTAAGGAAGACGTTATCACCATTCTTATGCGTCTTAAGAAGGTTCGTTTTGAGGTAACTACCGATGAACCACAAACACTAACTCTGGAGGCTGACTCTACCGGAGAGGTAACAGCTGGAGATATAGATGACTCAGGTCAAGTTAGCGTAACTAACACAGATCTCGTAATAGCCAATATCACAGATGACGACACAAGCCTGTCCATGGAGCTGAATATAGAAACAGGGCTTGGATACGTCAGTAAGGAAGATCTGAAGGATGACAAGGTAGGAGCTGGAGAAATTGCACTAGACGCCTCATTTAGCCCAATACGACGAGTAAATTATCACGTGGAAGATATGCGTGTCGGCGAACGCACAGACTTTAACCGTTTGGAAATCCTTATTGAAACAGACGGAACGATCAGCCCGCGGCAAGCTCTCGAGAATTCTATTGTAAAGATGATTCGCCAGCTTCAGCATATTGTCGACATCAAAGATGAGCCGGTACGCGGCCCGGAAGAACTTCAGGAGGAAACAGAGGAAGAAAGTGAAGAATTGGAAGATGATTCTGAAGATCAAGACGATGAAGAAGATGACTCTGAAGATAACGCAGAATTCTTTAAGACAAGAATTGAGAACCTGGATCTTCCAACCCGCACCACAAACGCCCTCGAACGAGCAAGCATCCGTACTGCCGGCGGTCTGGTAGGAAAAACTCGCGGTGCTCTGCTCGATATTGACGGTCTTGGAAAGAAGGGTGTTGACGAAATTGAAGAAATCCTTGAAGAAGAAGGGGTATCACTTAAAGAGAAATAGATTTTAATTATGCGTCACCGAGTAAAAGCAAAAAAGTTAGGGCGAACCAAAAAACAGCGGCAGGCTTTGCTGTGCTCGTTGGCTGAAAGCTTGGTGAAGCACGGACAAATTGAGACCACCGAAGCAAAGGCGAAGGCGCTCCAGCCATTTATCGAAAAGCTCATAACAAAAGGAGAAGACGACTCTCAACATACTCGGCGACTACTTGAAAAGAAGTTGGGAGGACGCAAGGAAGTAGCCAAAAAGATTGTGGAGGATATCTCTCCTCGATTTAAAGACAGGCCGGGCGGTTACACTCGTGTAGTCAAACTTCCTCCACGGAAGAGTGACGCAAGTTCTGAAGCGATTATCCAGTTTGTTGATCACGACGTTAACGAATAAATTATGAATACTACGACTTCAGACACAGAGCAGATTGAGTTTGATGCAACCGACAAGTCTCTTGGGAGGCTTGCTTCAAAAATAGCTGAGAAGCTAATGGGTAAACATCGAGTTGACTTCGCTCGTCGCAAGGTTGCAGACGTTGAAGTTACTGTAAAAAACGCCAGCAAGCTCAACATGTCTGATAACAAGCTCGACAGTAAAACATACGATCGTCATTCAGGTTGGCCTGGAGGACGCAAAGAAGAAACAGCTCGAGACGTTGTAGAACAAAAAGGCTACAGCGAACTTGTTCGACGAGCAGTCTTTGGCATGCTGCCGGACAACAAACTCCGTGACCGCATGATGAAAAACCTTGAAATCCAAGAGTAATATTATTACGCCACAGATTGAATTTATTGCTAAATATAGTAAACTATTTCACTGATGAACGAGTTTAAAGAATACGAAGACAAAATGGAAGGAGAGTATATCGAATCAGTTGGTCGACGGAAAACGTCTACCGCCCGAGTACGAATGTTCGATGCTCCAGAAAACGAGATCGTAGTTAACGGTGAACCGTTGGAGGACTACTTCTCAACAGAAGCACTTCAACTCACCGTAACTGATCCGTTTGCCACAGTAGACATCGACGACACATTTTTCGTTTCAGTGCTTGTAGAAGGAGGAGGGTTTACCGGTCAGGCCGAAGCAACCCGACACGGAATTTCTCGGGCACTCGTTGATCACACAAACGAAGCCAAAAAACCTCTCAAAAACAAAGGATATCTTAAGCGAGATCCGCGCATGGTGGAACGCAAGAAGCCAGGCAAGAAGAAAGCCCGCAAATCCTCACAGTGGTCGAAACGATAACTGTTCTACTACAACTTACTATTTACATTTCGTATGGGAGACGACGCAGCCAACAACACATCGCAGTCGACGCCTGAAAATGGCGAATTTAGTGATGAAAAAGATGGAGATATAGGAGAGGATATTGTTATTGAAAAAGAAGACGAACAGCCGAAAGATACAATCAAACGGCTCCGAGATAAACTAAAAGAATGCGTTGCCAAAAAACGTGAATATTTACAGGGTTGGCAACGTGCAAAGGCCGACAATGTAAACACCAGAAAGGAGTTCAAGCGAGAGAAAGATAAGATAAAGACGCGAGCCAAGGAATCTCTTTTAAGCGAAATTCTTCCCGTACTGGACAGTTTCGAAATGGCCTTTGCCGACGAGGAAACCTGGCAAAAAGCAGACGAACAATGGCGGTCTGGTGTAGAGCACATCCACAGCCAATTAACAGATGCTCTAACCAACAACGGCCTAGAAAAGATTGCTCCGGAACCCGGGGATGACTTTGATCCACAACTGCACACTTCAATTGATACTGCGGAAGCAGAAACAGAAGATCAAATTGATACAATAGCTGGTCGCGAACAAACCGGCTATCGGTTAGAAGACCGAATTATCCGATCCGCTAACGTTGTGGTTTATACTGACGAAAGCGGTGAAAGTGATGAGGGAGAAGGAAGTTAGTTTAGTAAATAATATTATAAAGTTTTATTAACACATCAACTAATTATGAGTAAGATTCTAGGTATAGACTTAGGAACAACAAACTCCGCTTTCGCTGTTTTTGAGAGCGGTGAACCAAGAATTTTAGAAAACGCCGAAGGAGATCGGACAACCCCTTCTATTGTGGCAATGTCCAAGAATGATGAACGCCTTGTTGGTGAACCGGCCAAACGGCAGGCAGTAACCAACCCGGAAAACACTATCTTTGGTATCAAGCGGCTGATGGGGCACGACTTTGATGAAGAAACGGTTCAGAAAGAAAAGGATATTGTTCCGTATGAAGTATCCGAATCAGACAACGGTGGTGTTGAAGTTACTATGGGTGATGATAAGTACCGACCGGAGGAGATTTCAGCCATGATTCTCTCCAAGATTAAAAGAGATGCAGAAGATAAGGTTGGAGAAGATATCGAGAAAGCTGTTATTACTGTTCCGGCATACTTCAACGACTCACAGCGTAAAGCAACCAAAGACGCCGGGAAGATTGCCGGTCTTGAAGTAGAGCGTATCATTAACGAGCCGACAGCAGCAGCGCTTGCATACGGCTTTAAAGACAAGGAAGACCAAAACATAGTCGTATTCGACTTCGGGGGCGGAACCTTTGACATCTCCGTACTAGAGGTCGGTGACGGCGTTGTGGAGGTACAGTCTACTGACGGTGACTCACACATGGGTGGTAAGGACATTGACCAGGAAATTATCGACTGGATCATCGAGGAGTTTGAGAAAGACTCCGGTATTGATATCTCTGATGATCGTCTTGCACTTCAGCGTCTTGATGAGGCAGCTGAGAAAGCAAAGATTGAACTGTCAACAACAACCGAAACTGAGATAAACATCCCGTTCATTACATCCAACGAAGACGGGCCACAACACTTACTCTTGAATCTTACTCGTGCTAAGCTCGAACAACTCGCTGAAGAGTACATCGACAGAGCACTCGACATCACCGAGGACGCACTCGGCGAATCTCCATTTGAAAAGGAAGACATCGATGAAGTTGTCCTTGTTGGTGGTCAGACTCGTATGCCGAAGATCAGCGAACGAGTAGAAGAATTCTTTGAGAAAGAGCCAAACAAAACTATTAACCCGGACGAGGTAGTCGCACACGGCGCTGCTGTACAAGCCGGAATCTTCCAGGACGATGTACAGGATGTCCTGCTTTTGGATGTGACTCCACTATCCTTGGGTATCGAAACAGAAGGTGGTGTGTTCACTGAGCTAATTGAAGCCAACACTACTATCCCGACAAGTCGCTCGAAGGTGTTCTCTACCGCTCGAGACAACCAGACTTCCGTTGAGATTAATGTGCTCCAGGGAGAGCGCGCCATGGCGAAAGACAACAAGTCTCTTGGGCGATTCATTCTTGACGGTATCCCACCAGCTGCACGCGGAAAACCGAAAATAAACGTAGAATTCGATATTGACGCCGATGGAATCCTCAACGTCAGCGCCAAAGACGAAAACACCGGCAAGGAGCAATCAATTAGAATTGAAGCAACATCCGATCTTACGGAAGAGGAAATCGAGGAAATGAGAAAGGAAGCCGAAGAACACGCAGAGGAAGACGAACGCAAAAAAGAACTTGCCAATAAACGAAACCAAGCTGACCAAATCATCCACACTGCTGAAGAGGCTATGGAAGAAAACAAAGAAGCACTGTCAGATGATATCGTTACGGATATAGAAGAAAGCATTCAGACGGTAGAAGACGCAAAGGAGGAAGATGACATAGACACCTTGGAAGACGCTATCGAAGACCTATCCAAGTCTATGCAGCAAATTGGCGAAGCGGTGGAACAAAAAGCTCAAACAGAAGGTGATACAGCCGAAGCACAAGGAGGCGGAGACGGCGACGACGTACGTGACGCAGAGGTCGAAAAAGAGGAGGCAGATGATGAGGACGAAGAAGAAAGCGACGAGTCCTAAAAAGTCTGGCTATCTTTGAACAATCCAAAACTCCGCACATTCACAAGCTTCGCAGGAAGTTAAACTTCTAGCTTGTAACCCGCACTAGACCCTTATGTCAACAGACTACTACAGCATTCTTGGCGTAGATAAAGATGCCAGCCAGGAAGAAATAAAAAAAGCCTATCGCAAGAAGGCTCACGAACACCATCCGGACAAATCGGATGGGGACGAAGAGAAGTTCAAGAAGATAAGTGAAGCGTACAGTGTTCTATCAGACAAAGAAAAACGCGCCAAGTATGACAAGTTTGGTGCGCAGTACGACCAAGCTGGCACAGGCGGTCGAGGAGGTTTTGAAGGCTTCTCGCAGTTTGGCGGTGCTCGAGGCGGTGGCTTTGGCGGCGCCCAAGGTTTCGACATGGGCGATATATTCTCTCAAGTCTTTGGCGGAGGAGCAGGTAGAACAAAACAAAAAAAGCAACAGACAGGCAAGGACGTCCAGGTTGATGCTGAATTAACTTTCAAGGAGTCTGTTTTCGGAGTCGAAAAAGAGATTTCATTAAGCCGAAAGACTGAATGCTCTAAGTGTAACGGAGAGCGAACCACTGACGGCGATCTAAAAGAGTGTCCACGGTGTGACGGTGCCGGACAGGTCGAAAGTATCCAACAGACGATGCTAGGCCGCGTTAAGACCCAACAAGTCTGCAAGAAGTGCTTCGGTACCGGAGAAATCCCCGAGAACCCGTGCTCACGCTGTGGCGGTAGCGGAGTAGCCAATGAATCCGAAACGATTGAGATAAAGATACCGGCCGGCGTATCGGACGGAGAAATGGTACGCGTCCCCAACAAAGGGCAAAAGGCACCGGGTGGAGCGGCCGGTGATTTATATGTGAAGCTGCATGTTTCTGGCAATGAGAAGTTTGAAAAGAGTGGGAGTGACCTAATCAGAAACCTCGATATCAAGATGTCCGAAGCAGCATTAGGCAGCGAGCGAACTTTAGAAACCCTTGACGGCTCCAAGATCACTCTAAAGATACCAGCCGGCATTACTGACGGCGAGCAACTGCGAGTAGAAGAGCGCGGTATCCCCGACAGGCGCGGCAACCGCGGAGACCTGCTTGTAAAGATAAATATCGATATCCCCGAAAACCTTAATAAGAAACAAATAGAACTCCTAGAAGAGCTGCAAGAGGAAGGTATGTAAAGATTTAAAAGTAAATTTGTTATAGTTAAATTCTGCAACTAAGCAAGTTGCGGAATTTTATTATTTAAATACCACATTCCTAAAGGGGTTATAATAAAAATGGTGCTTTATGAGGCGCTTGAAGGCATAGTTGACAATATAAATTTGTAATGTACTGTTTACATACTAGCAGAAGGTAGTGATATTAGTAGTAATCCTATTTTTATATGAACTTTTACGCAATCTGGCCATACTTATTTCAGACAGTAATGCGTCCGATTGTGTATACACTTTTAAAATTCTTTTGCCGTCTAGAGGTTAAAGGGTTAGAGAATATTAAAGAGGTTGAAGGTAACTTTATTTTAGCCAGCAATCACATAAATGAACTTGACGGATTCTTTCTTCCGGCTGCTATACCGCTAACCACATATTTTTCGCCGATTTTTCCTGTTTCTCGCACAAAGGAATTCTACAAAGATAAAGGATTGCGAGGGAAGTTCTATGGCGGAAACTTCTTTAAGTTCATGGGAGCATATCCAGCATATTCAGGACTTCGAAACTATGAAAAATCCCTCAAAAATCAGATAGAAATAGCAGAAGATGGGCATAGCGTACTCATTTTCCCCGAAGGAAAAGTTGGCGGAGAGAAAGCGAAGGGGGGAGTGGGTTATCTGGCTGGAACAACCCAAAAACCCGTAATTCCTGTTCGCATTGAAGGTATTAAGGGCATGACCTTTACTGATTTCTTACTACGAAGACGCAGTATGGGAGTGGTCTTTAAAAAGCCAGTGGAAGTCAATGAATTACCCGACTCTCATGAAAATATTTCTAAGCCCGAGAGTTGCAAGAAGGTAGCTAAAAAGATAGCCCGGAAATATAGAGAAAAGTAGAATTTTCCATTAATGATCGTGATAAAGTGTGAGTAAATAAGACTGTACAATTACCCCCTTAAAGAAAGTGTAGAATAATTATGCTTAATCAAAAATTCTGGAAAAAATATTTTGAAGTTTACGACGTACTGAATGAACTGATTCCTTATAAAGAGATGCTCAACAAAGCCGTGGAAGAAATAGATATTCAACCTGGAGATAGAGTACTTGATGCAGGATCTGGAACTGGAAATTTAATGGTACAGATAGAAAAAAAATTAAGAGATACAAAAGACTTGGAAGTTTATGGAGTTGATTCTACCCTTGCAGGTATAAAAATGCATAAAACCAAGCAACCAGATGCAAACGTAAAACAAGCCGATTTAACGAATCGTCTCCCATTTAAAAAAGAGTACTTTGATAAGATTGTATGCATAAATGTGTTGTACAGCATTCCACCCCAAAAACACAAAAAGGCGCTTGGAGAGCTTTACAGAATATTAAAACCAAAAGGAAAAATAGTGTTGGTAAATCCGCAGAAAGGATGGAGTGCAATTAAAATATATCTAGGAGGAATTCATAAGTTGTATAAGCAAGAGGGGTTCACTGCTACAGTACTGAAAGTATTAAAAATAATAGCTCCAACGATAAAAATTATTTACTACAATCACCTTATCAAAAAGGAAAAAGATTTTTATTTTTTTGAGAAAGGAGAGAAAAAGGAATTATTGCAAGAAGTAGGATTTAGAGAAATTCATGATGAAAAGTCAGTATATGAAGATCAGAGTTTGCTGGTTTCTGCAACAAAATAATTTATAGAATTGCATGATACATTTCTTGTTTAAAAAAATCATTTGGCACCTTCCTAACTTCATCCGATTTCCTTTACTTCAATACAAAATCAACAAATCGAACATTAAAATTAAGATAGCTAGTTCAGAGGCTGAAATAAGAAAGTGTCAAAAAATTCGATGGCGTGTTTATGCTAAAGAACTAAACATAATCAATAAAGATAGAGAAGATGCTATTGACGTCGATAAATATGATAAAAATTCAATTCACTTTTTGGCAAAAGAAAACAAAAAATCTATAGGTACAGTTCGTCTCATTTTATCTGAATCCAAGGAGTTTAGAGCTGTAACCATCTTTGGTGATACAATATTACCTGAAGAAGTAAGTTCAGAACATATCGCTGAAATATCGCGATTATGTGTGATGCCTGATAAGCGTAATTCTTTAGTTTCTTTGCAACTCATCCGCTCATGTCTACAATTTTGTCAAGATAATGATATAAATTATATTATTGCAGCTCTCGACAAAAATCTTTTAAAGGCAGCTCAGAAAAGAGGTATTGATATATCCCCGATCGGTCCTCCAACTACGTCATTAGGGGTGGAGGTTGTGCCGTTGCAATTTAAAGTAGAGCATCTACTAAACAAAATGACTAGCAAATAGCCTATGTATACACTTATTTTCGCTTTTCCTCTTGTATTCAACTTTGTTCTGGCGACTTTAGTGGTGCTTAATGGAGAAAAGGGTACAATTAAAAAATATTTTGCGTTACTGATAACCTCAGTAATTCTGTGGGCACTCAGTATATATTTGTCGGGTTATTGGCAATCTCATGATCTTGCCTTGCTTCAAGCTAGAGCATCGTTCTTTTTTGCTGCCTTCATGCCGTATTTCATGTTGAGGTTTTCTTTTGTCTTTCCTAAACAGACACAAGTTGAAATTAAGTATGGCAAAAAATTACTGCTGGGAGCTACCACAATAGGAATCGCCTTATTATCTTTAGTCACCGACCTGGTAGTAGCTGATATCAGCTTAAAACAAAATAATTTACTAAATAAGCAGATAGTTTCCATAAGCCAGTGGGGAGGACTTGTTTATATCTACCTCTTATACTTTCTTACTTACGTGGGATATGCCCTTTTTCTTTTATTCCAAAAGTTGCTCCAAGAGGATGATAAATTAATCAGGAAACAAATATTATACTTCTTCATAGGCTTAGCGGTAACCACTTTGTTAGCTACTCTATCAAGTTTGATACTTCCGCTAATTATCTCTAATTACACAATTTCATATTTTGGCCCGTTATTTACAACTGCATTTCTGCTCTCTACTACTTTGGCTATAATTAAGCATCGCTTATTCAACATAAAAATAATAGCTACGGAATTATTTGTTTTTGTTCTGTGGGTTATTATTCTTATCCAGTTTTTAATCTCTGAAGGACTAAATGACTATATAATACGTGGTTCAATACTGCTTTTTGTAAGTGTTGCTGGAATATTCTTGATTAGAAGTGTTATCAAAGAAGTAAACGCACGAAAGGAAATTCAAAAACTAGCAGATGATTTAGAAGAAGCCAACAAAGAACTTAAATTTATGGACAAACAAAAGTCAAAGATGCTGAGTATTGCCAGTCACCAGTTCCGGTCACCACTTACGTCTATTAAAGGCTATGCATCACTGATAAACGACGGTTCATATGGAGAAGTTCCCGAAAAGCTCAAAGAACCTCTCAGCCGTATTCTCAAATCAAGTACAAACCTGGCTCGCATCGTTGATGACTTTCTCAACATATCTCGCATTGAAGACGGGCGAATGGATTACAATTTCAAAAAGACGGACATAGAAGAGATTGCAAAAGAGGTGGTAGAAGAAGTAGAAGCCACAGTCGAGCAAGAAGGACTCTCGCTTAACCTTACCACCGACTCGCATGACTCGTATCCGGCACGAGTGGACGTCGGGAAGTTCAAGCAAGTCATAACCAACCTCGTGGACAATGCTATCAAGTATACACAGGAAGGAGGTATCACCATCCAGCTTCTGCGGCGTGACGGTGAAGTAAAGATAGAAGTGGAAGACACCGGAATCGGCCTTGAGCCGGAAGACAGAGAGGCTATCTTCGAGCAGTTCTCTCGAGCGGATGAAGCAGACGAAGTGAACGTTATCGGGTCTGGTCTTGGTCTCTACATCGCCAAACAGATTATAGAAGCTCACGGTGGCAAGATATGGGCTACTTCACCAGGAAAGGGAGAGGGGTCAACATTCCATGTTGAGATAGATGCCGTGAAAGAATAGCAGTGGTTTAACTTACTGATCTTACCCAGCTCAAGACTATGAACTTTTTGACCAAAAAGAAATATCGACAGGTTTTTGTAAGTGTCATAATGCTCGCTACTATCTTCTTTGGCTACCATGCTTATAAAGGATTTGCGTCCCCACAGCCACAAGCCTCACTTGACGTTCAGGGTGAAGCATATCAGTTACAACAGCGCGCCGATAAATTATTTCCTCAAGACGTACATACAGTTCGGTATGAAATCTATAGCCCTGACGGTTCAAATGTCCTCACACAGTCAGTTTTATTAAACCTTCTCAATCAAAGCAATAAATTAAGAAATTCTGATCTTGGCAATCAATATTTAGTAAATTTTCGTCACCCGGATTTTGGCGAAACTACATATAAAGGCTTCTTCACATTAGCTGATGCTGTCAGTGAAATTCTACAGCGCCAAGACGAGTCGCTTGTCACTGCCAGTAGCTCAACTTTTCGATCTGCTCTTGACCAAGCCCTTACACACCCTCGCTACGGAAATTATTTACGCCTTCTAACCTCGCAAAAGCTGACTCAAAAAAGTGGTAAATGGCACGCTCCGGCTTTTTAATTTTTTGTACAAGCTGATAATGAAAAGTTGGGCGGTGGTGTTTTTCGACGCACCATAGGTAGCACACCCGAGATAGTAAATAAAGAAAAATTCAACAGGCAGGTACAAAATCAATTATTCCTCGACAACTCAAATGCAAAACTGCTCGGTATCGGGATTGACTTAAATCTCGAAGCTGAAGATGAAGGTTTTTCCGCCGGTGTCTTGATCAGGAACATGTTGCTTATTCTTGCGCTAGCAGCCTTAACTGGAGCCATGCTTAAATCCTGGAGAGTGGGAGCAGTGGCTCTAAGCGGGCTTGCAACTTTATTTGTATGGATACTAGGATTTCCAGTCCTGGCCGGCAGTGTTATTAAAACCTCTTTAATGATACAAGTTATTCTACCGCTTGCTTTTATGGCAATAGGTATTGACTTTTTCATTTACGCTACCACCGAGTATGAACATGTGAAGCAAACCAAAAAAGACACTGGAGATAACGATAGTATTAGTTACTTAACTACCGCAGTTAGGGGAGTAAGTATTGCGTTACTTTTGGCAGGTATAAGTAATGCAATCGCTTTCGGGGCAAACTACGTCTCACCGGTTGAGGCTGTACAGTCATTTGCTTTAACCGGTATATTTGCTGCGTGTGCTTCCTTTATTGTAATGGGTATTTTTGCCCCACTACTTTTGTCAATATGGGATGAGTGGAAACCTCGTAGTACATCAAGTGGTGTCGAGTGGTCTCTGAAGGAAGTTGTAGACAACATGCTTAATCATAAGGCTCTGGTAGTCGGAATACTGCTAGTTGCCACAACAGTCTCCATACTGGGGATTTTTCGCATTCAGCGCGGAGTAACGCCGCAAGATTTTATATCCTCCGATTCTGACTTTGTTAAAAGCTTAAACGTCCGTGATGCTAACTGGGAAGGTATTCGCGGCGAACGGGCTTCAATATTTGTAACAGGCAATCTAAATACACAGCAAGCTCGCCAGGCGCTTGATCAGACAATGGGCAATCTGCAAAATAACCAATACTTAGCACACATACCTGACTCTAACGATCTGGTACTACCCTTAGGTGGCTGGCGTACTACTGAACTACCTGGCAGTAATTCTCGAGCGGCACTCCTTGTTGTTGAGGTGTCTGGTACTCGAAATCTAACTACAGTTACACAATCTCGTAAGGCCATTCTGGAAGATTTACAGCCTCTTAAAGAATTAGCAAATGATTATGGAGTAACCGGATCACCATTCACGCGTGAGGCTAGCCTAAATGCAGTAACTAACTCACTCACCAAAACCTTCATGGTGGCAGCTTTGTTGGTACTCATAATGTTATTGGGAGCATTTAGATCGTTGAAGTATGCCCTGATCACGATAACACCAATTGTATTCGTAACATTATGGACGTATGGGTTAATGGGGGTTGCCGGTTTTAAATTAAACTTCGTCACAGTCACGATAGCGGCAGTCTCCTTTGGAGTCGGAATCGACTACGCCATCCATATCGTTCAAAGCTTTCGCCAGAAAAGGAAGCAAGCGGATAATGCACGAGAGGCTCTATTAGAGGTGGCTGATACAACCATGCGTGCCAGCCTTACTGCCTTTATCTCCAGCACCGTTGGATTTCTTATTCTAGCTACAGCACCGATGCCGATGTTTGCAACTTACGGAATACTTGGAGCCGTCATGATTACATTCGCTTTTGCTAGTGTTTTGCTACTGTTACCCCTTATTCTTTCCAAAGTAAAAACTTAAAAAATTACCTGTCAGAGGAGTAAAAAGTATTATATAATAAGTTATATAATTATTACAGAACAAGTTTTTGCAAAAGTAAGATAAAAGAAAACCCCACAGCGAATGTGTGGGGTTT
>CAYVKO010000002.1:0-61445 GCA_964452185.1 uncultured Candidatus Saccharibacteria bacterium | reverse complement strand
GCTCCGCAGACTGGATTCGAACCAGTAACCCCCTCATTAACAGTGAGGTGCTCTACCGTTGAGCTACTGCGGATTATAATTACAACCGTAATAATACCAAATATTGCCGGGATTGAAAATGAAGCTTGACGGAGATTTTTTAAGTCTTAGTTAACCACTCACTGGTAAAGACGGTACACAGTTAGCGCAAAGATTGGTATAGTAAATCTAAACTATATCCATAATGTCTCAAATGAAAACGTACCTGCAGTCTCATTACCGTCGTATCAAGCGATTGTACTTTCGCTATGAACGCATCCTCATGCCCGCAACGCTGGTCAGCGGATTCTTGGTAGATTACTTTACGTTCACCAATATAGACACCAACACCACTTTTACTCTTCTGTTTATTTACTGGATCGGCGCTGGCTGCACAATTGCTTTTATTCACCTGTACGACAACAATAAAATCCCCGAAAGGTTGCGCTATGTGCGCCTGTTTACCCCTCTTTTACTTCAGTTCTTTTTTGGTGCCCTGTTGGGCGGTTCGTTTATTTTCTACTGGTTCAGCGGAGCTTTCTCAGTCAGTTGGCCGTTTATTCTGCTTCTGGTAATCTTAATGGTTTCCAATGACTTATTCCGCGACTATCTGACCGAACCTCGCATTCAAATCGGCGCTTATTTTTTTGTTGGCTTCTCTCTGTTTTCGGTTATACTCCCATTCTTGTTTAATTCGTTGAGCCCTTTGCTGTTTGTAGCAGCCGGACTCGTAAGTGCCAGCATTGTAATTGTCTACACACTACTACTGCAACGTATCAGTGCCAGTGTTCGCGAACAAAACCAATCAATATGGGCTGCCATTGCCGCCATTTTGGTTGTGATGAATGTGTTTTATTTTACCAACGTAACTCCCCCTATACCATTATCAATTCGCGAAGCGGGGGTATACCACAAAGTTGAACGTATTAATTCAGACTATGTACTACACGGAGAAAAAGAGACTTTTTTGGAAGAGCTAATTCCCGGGCAAACTATTCACATCCAACCCGGACAGCAAGCTTACGTATTCACTGCCATCTTCGCTCCCGCTGAGTTTAAGGCGCCTATCGTTTACCGTTGGCAGTACTATAATGAAAACCAGAAAGATTGGGTAGATAGAGGTACCTTTTCACACGATATTGTGGGTGGAAGAAACGCTGGATACAGAGGCTATACATGGGTAACCGATCCAGCCTCTGGTCAGTGGCGGGTCAGCGTTGAGACACCACGCGGTCGTGTGCTCGGGGTAGTTACTTTCACGGTAGAGCGAGTAAACTATCCGGTGAATTTGGAAATACAACGACGAGATTAATTTTTAACTTTCTTCTCCACAGATTAATCAGAGTGATACAGCAAGTTTCGTATCAAACTTAACCCATTCGCAGACCGGATTCGGCGTCAGCTCTCATCAATATTTTCTGCGTTTCCCTTGAAAATATTGTGAGGCTCCTGCCCGAGCTCGTTCGTCGTGCTCGCACACTGCGCGCGACATAACTCCGCTTTTCGAATCAGTAACCCCCTCATTAACAGTGAGGTACTCTACCGTTGAGCTACTGCGGATTACAATTACAACCGTAAGTACCAAATATTGCCGGGATTGAAAATGAAGTCAGCAATCTGAAAAGAGCCAAAACTCGTATTTAAGTAATTTTCTTGTTACTATACTCACTGCGATGGACCCCTCTTCTACCACGAGAAGAAATACACTGCTTTTAACTCTGCTGCTTTTTCTGGCAGCCGGAATTGCAGCATATAGCTGGTACCAAATTGATTCGCTTACAAACGAACTGGCAGAGACAAAGGCACAAGAAGCTGAGCTATCCGAGAGACTTGCCGAAGCTGAAGAGCTGCGAACTGAAAATCAAAACTTACAAGAAAGAAATGATGAGATGTCCGAGCAGATTATCGATCTGCAAGACCAGCTTGATGAAAGAGAAGAAGATCTCGAAGAAGCTGAAGAAGAAAATGAAGATCTGCGAGAGCAGGTTGAAGAAGTCACGCAGTCCGTAGATACACTCCAGAACACTGTCTCTACCGACCCGGAACTTTTGAAAAAATATTCACGCACCTACTTTTTGAGCGAAAACTATAAGCCGGAATCATTGGCACAAATAGACCAAGAATATTTATACGACGACAACTCACTTACGGTTCTGGATAAGATGTGGCCACGCCTTGAAGACATGCTGGAGGCAGCGCACGACGACGACGTTAACCTTCTTGTGAACTCTGCCTACCGCCCGTTCGACGAGCAAGCCCGTCTTAATGATCGCTATACTCGTGTATACGGTACCGGCGCTAACCGCTTTAGTGCCGAACAGGGCTACTCTGAACATCAGCTGGGAACAGCAGTTGACTTTACCACTCCGGAAGTCGGTAGTAACTTTAATGGCTTTGGCTCTACCGAGGCGTTCGAATGGCTTCAGGAAAATGCCCACGAATATGGATTCATACTTTCCTATCCGCAAGATAATCAATACTACCAATACGAACCATGGCACTGGCGGTTTGTTGGCGAAGAGTTAGCTGAGGATCTAGAAGAAGCCAACGCACACTTCTATGATTGGGATCAACGAGAGATAGACGCGTATCGATCTGAACTATTTGAGTAAAAACAAAGTACTAAAACCCCCAAAATAAAACACACCCCACTCCTTAGCACACGGGAAATAGGGTGTGTTAGAAATTCTTTATCCATCCAGACCAAAGTGTATATTTGTCACAGTTAGACAAATTAGTCTAGATGAATGGACTCTTTTTGTTCTGTACTTCTCTCAACTTCTAATCTGCGAACAAAGACAGACCATCAACTATCTTATATCTCTCCACTACGCTTTAGAGTGCGCCCAAAAACAGGTTTACAAGCAGCAAGACGAGTACTGCACCAACAACGGCCCACACAAAGCTCCATACTCCTGTCGGTCGATCTGCCCCTTCTGCTCCGGGTTTAATGCCGGTCTGGTCGGCAATCCAACCACCAACAAACGCACCAACGATTCCTAGTACCACGTTACCGATAATGCCAATACCGTCTTCTGCACCGGTAACTATGAACTCAGAAGCTATCCAACCGGCTAGACCACCAAAGATAATCCATAAAAGAATATTCATAGGCGGTAATGTTTAACTAATAATGAGCACCAAGGTTATTATACCATCATGCAATTGACACCGTCTAACAGGCCAGTTAATCTGAACAATAACTAATACTAGTAATAATTAACTTATATTTATGTCACGACTACTAAAAATCATCCTTACAATTGTTGTTTTGGCCATAGTTGGCGTACTGATCTTCACATCCGGTGGAGAAGACCCTGCCGACCAAGATGCCACCTCTACTCCTGCAACCAGCACAGAATCGACAGCTGATATTCCAAATGACTGGGAAACTTATAGTAATGCTCAGTATGATTTCTCAATCGCCCACCCACCAGAAGCCAGCGTACAAGCTGAAGGAGCCGGCGAACAAAACCACATCAAGTTCACATATCTTGGATCTGACCAAGCTACAGGTGAGATTACAGACGGATTCACTTTAACAGTAAGCTCATACGAACAAGATGATCAGACACTCGAAGAATTTGCTCAGACACGCTTCCAGGAAGACATGCAAGCCAGCGAAGAAGTAAGTCCTGTTACTTCTACAGTCTTTAAGGATCGTTCCGCATACACCTACACAGTTGAGAATGTTGGAGAGATTGAGAACACCGTTGTAGAAAATGATGATGCCTACGTTGTTATTTCATCTAACATTTCCGACCCGAACAACCAAGGATATGAAGATATGGTTGAACAAATGAAAGACAGCTTGGAATTACGAGAAATAAGCGGCGACGAAGTAGCGCAACCAACCACAGAAGAGATCAGTCTAGCCATGCTTGATCCTGACGTATCTGAAGGTGAAGAGCCGGACCGAGGTTGTGACATGGTTGCTATGGTTACCCGAGATATCGAAGAAACTGAAACTCCACTTACTGTAGCCATGAATGAACTCTTCTCCATTGATCGAGAGGAAGTACAAGGATTCCGCAACTTCATGGCCCGAACGAACGATACTCTTTCCTTCAATCGTGCTGAAGTAAACAACGGCACAGCTAATATTTACCTTGAAGGTGAGCTTTCCGGTCTTGCCGGTGCGTGTGATAATCCACGAGCCAGAATTCAAATTGAAGAAACTGCTTTGCAGTTCGCAACCGTAGAGGATGTTCAGATTTATCTGAACGGCGAGGCGACTGATCTTCAACCATCCGGTCGCTAACTTCTTTGGTTAAAACCTGTCATATAAAAATCCGGTTCTTGCAATTTATGCAAGAACCGGTATTAGTTGACAGGTGGTCTTGCTAGCTAATTTTCACCTCCTGAAACACAACACTGGTTGCCTCCAATAAAAAACACCCCAAAATGGGGTGTGATATCAACAGCTATAGAGAAAGTGTTACTGTGCTGTAGCGTCAGTTTCAGTTTCTGCGTCTGTGTTGCCTTCAGTGTTGTTACCTTCATCTTCAGGCAAATCGACATCCACACTAGCGTCAGGTTCTTCAGTTGGAGTATCCGGAGTGTCTGGCTCATCCGGCATGCTAGTACCGCTCAAGAGGAAGAATCCAACAACTAACACAATAATGATAAGAAGAACTATAAGAATTGTGTTAGTGCCGTTTGATTCATCCGGTTGCCCACGGCGACCGTCCGGTGCTTGGTTGGGCGTGTTGTTTTCGTTAGCCATATGTAAATTATCTATTATCTAATAATGCCACCTGCACGACTTCCTGCTGTTAATAATAACACACCCAGGCAGGGTGCAAATCAACAAAAATCATAGTTCTACACAAGCAAAAACGTATACTCATATGGTAAAGTAAGGGTTGAAAACTACCTAAAGTTATCAATATAAATACGTACTTGCAATGGATATATTTAGAGTTGGTGAAGTGTGGTCTTTAGTTGAAGAAAAGATTAACGGCTGGATTGAATCATTCTTTTTTAATCTTCCAAATATAGCAGCGGCTATCCTTGCCCTGGCTGTTTTTTATATAGCCGGCCGCATCATAGAGGTAGTTGTAGATCGTGCCGCAAAACGATCACAAGCACCCCGATCACTGCGAGTTCTCTTAGGTAAAATTGTGAAAGTAGTGGTAGTTTTGAGCGGATTTATTGTAGCGCTTGGAGTACTGGGTCTGCAAAAAACAGTAACGACTACCTTAGCCAGCGCCGGTGTAATCGGTATAGTGCTCGGCTTTGCACTTCAAGACATTGTAGCGAACCTGGTATCCGGAGCCATATTAATCTTCCGCAAACCTTTTAAAGAAAATGATCTTGTAGAAATTGGTGACAACTTCGGTACTGTAGCTCACATTGATCTGCGAGCAACAAAAATCCGCACGCTACAAGGACAAGTAGTTTACGTTCCCAACAAAGAAGCCTTTGAGGAAAACATTACAAACTACTCCGAAATGGGAGAACGACAAATAGACATTGGTTGTGGTGTATCTTACAAAGGTGATCTTGAAAAAATTGCTAATATCGCAAAAGAAGCTGTATCCGGACTCAACTTTATAAAATCCACCAGACCTATTGAGGTTTATTACAATGAGTTCGGGCAAAGTTCCATCAACTTCACGCTTCGTGTCTGGATCAACTTCACCAACAAACAAGCTGACTTCCTGAAAGCCCGTAGTAAAATCATTACTGCAATTAAGGCTAAATTCAACGAAGAAGATATCTCTATTCCGTTCCCTATCCGCACAATAGAGTTCAGCAACCTGGATGATAAGAAAAGGCTTTCGTGATTTTTTCATTCAGATAAAATTGAGCCCAGATCGTATGACACGATCTGGGCTGATGATAGTTATAGGTGAAAGGTTTAGCGAGACAAGCTAGTGTCACGTGTTCTGCGGGAGCGTTGTCGAGAATGAATACTCGAAGAGGCTTTTTCGGCTGATCCATCTTCTTGAGGGCGAAGCACGTCGACCGAAAGATTCTCCGGATGCGGGGTTGGCTTTCGATTTCCTCCGGCCACTATAGCATAACCCATAAAGCCAACAAAAAGCCAGAGGGTTATGACAATAATAGTTCCGGATAAACCCAATCCAAAAAACTCCATAATCTGACTTCCGAGAAACCGAAAAATGTCAACAGTAAAAAACATGGCAAGACACCTCTCGTATAATAGTAAAAAACCAGTTTTATCTACTTTTAATGATAATTAATTATAAATAACTTGTCAAATAAGGATAGTCTGGGGGTAGAAATTAAGCCCAGCTCGCATGACACGATCTGGGCTAGTGAAAAGTTTAATGAAGAATGAAACTACTAAAGTGCTCGGCGAGGTGGAAAGTCTTGATCCTGGTTGTCTTGAGAAGAAGAAGGAGGAGGAGGGCGCATTCGATCAAATTCCGGAGGAGGTGTTGGCTTACGACTACCTCCGTGAACAATCATCGCGATAATAGCCCCTAAAGACAGCCAGAACGCGAAGAAGGCAACCCACTCCCATGTGGACACACCGGATAATAGTGTATCGTATAAAACAGACAATATATCGTGCAGCATAAAAAACACCTCGTAGTGTCATTAAAGATGGAAAGATGGCGATAAGAAACTATCTTAATCTAATTTAAGAGTAATTAATTATTTAAATCATGTCAAATAACAACAATTCTGGGGATCTAAAATCTCTTTCCGACCTTCAAAAAAGCGTGACGCAAAATGCTGAAACTGAACCTCCCTTCTCTGGCGACCTGCTAGACGAAAAACGAGACGGGATGTATCACTGTGTCGTCTGCGACCAGCCGCTTTTCTCTTCTGAAACAAAGTTCGAATCCGGTTCCGGATGGCCGAGTTTCTTTCAAGCTCTGAAAGATGAAAGTATAGAACTTCAACCGGATCATTCTGCCGGCATGGAGCGGACTGAAGTATTATGCGGGAAGTGTGGTGCTCATCTTGGTCATGTTTTTGATGATGGCCCTGAACCAACCGGCAAGCGCTACTGTATTAACTCATGTGCCTTAGGCTTTTCTTCTGAAGAATAGAGTCTTTTGCTTTTTCGGGCTGGTGTATAATACAAGTCACAAATATGAAATTCATTAAAGAGTTTAAAGAGTTTGCTGTTCGAGGTAACGCTATTGATCTGGCCGTCGGTGTCATTATCGGTGCTGGTTTTGGTGCTATAACCACTTCTTTGGTAGATGACATACTTATGCCACCGCTTTCCCTTCTGGTGGGCAACGTTGATTTCACCGAGTGGGAACTTGTTCTCAAATCAGCCACCGACAATGCTGAGGCAGTTACGCTAAATTACGGGAGTTTTGTTAGTGCAATTGTAGAGTTTGTTATTATTGCGCTGGCGGTGTTCGTGGCTGTCCGATATATCAACTCCCTAAAGCGAACAGAAGGTGACGCCCGCAAGAAAGAAGAGCCCGCTGCACGCATGTGTCCATATTGCCAAGAAGGCATTGCCCCAGAAGCAACCCGCTGCCCACACTGCACCGCCGAATTGTCTAAAACCAACTAACCACATCAAATTATGCAAATACCTCAGGATCTTCCGCAATTTGATACCGAATCCACCTTAATCCTCGTAGCCGGCAGTCAATCTGCCAACATGTACATGGCTTCTGACGGATCAATTGAAGAGGTAGACAAAATACGCGTTGAAAATCCCTCCTACTCAGATCGTGAAGGACACTTTGAAAGACGATCAAGCGGAAAGACACTCGGTTCCGGATCTGTACTTGAAAATGAAAGTGTTGACGTAAAAGTAAAAAATGAATTTCACAACCAGCTGGAAGAAAAGCTCAAAAATATACACAAAGAACATAGTGTGGAAGCCACTGTTCTCTTGTCACCACCACAAGATAAGCCAAGCACCAAAGAACATCTTCCTACACCTATTCAAGATACGATTATCGGAGAAATTAACGGAAACCACATCAAGGCTCACCCGACGGACATACTGGAAAAAATCAAAAAAGAACTAGGATAGTTATTCTCTACCCTCCTTTTCGTCCTGATACCACCCGCCAACCTTAACTCGAGTGGTCTCTTGGGCGAGCTGTGTATGGAGTTCAGCCTCTTTATCCTCTCCTGAGGTTTCTTTAAGTATCTTCTGTTTTTCTTCTCGAGCCTTTTGTGCTGCAGCCAAGTCTACTTCTGCGGCCGACTCAGCTTCGTCCGCCAAGACTATAACCTCTCCGCTCTCTCGAACCTCAATAAAACCACCAAATACAGCTGATCGAACTTCCTCATCAGCCGTATGCACAATAAGCTGACCGATATCAAGCACCGACACAATAGGAGTATGCTTTGCCAGGATCGTAATCTCCCCGGCTTTTGTTCGAGCGTTTACTTTTCTGGCCTCCTCGGTTTCAAACTCAATACCGGTAGGAGACACAATACGAAGCGGGAACGTGTTCATTATGCTTTATCTTTTACATCCTCAATACCACCTTTCATGTAGAAGTCATCTTCGGTTTTATCATCATGCTTCCCGTCAAGAATCTCCTGAAATCCTTTAATAGTTTCCTCTCGGGATACATACTTCCCTGGAACTCCTGTAAATTGTTCAGCCACAAAGAATGGTTGAGACAAGAATCGCCGAACTTTTCTGGCGCGCTCTACTGTAATTTTGTCTTCTTGTGAGAGTTCGTCCATACCCAAAATTGCAATGATGTCCTGCAGGTCTTCATACCGCTGCAGAATTTCCCGAACCCGTTCAGCCGTCTCATAGTGTTCTTCCCCGACAACTTCCGGATCAAGAATAGTGGAATTTGACTCAAGCGGATCAACAGCCGGATAAATCGCAAGTTGGGCAAGCTGACGAGAAAGCGTAACTGTTGAATCAAGATGAGCGAATGTAGTACTTGGAGCCGGGTCAGTCAGGTCATCAGCAGGTACGTATACGGCCTGTACAGATGTAATAGATCCATCTTTAGTGGAGGTAATGCGCTCCTGCAGATCAGCCATTTCACTAGCAAGAGTTGGCTGATACCCTACAGCACTTGGCATACGTCCAAGCAAGGCGCTGAGTTCAGATCCCGCCTGCGTAAACCGGAAAATATTATCAATAAACAACAGAAGGTCTTTGTTCTCTACGTCCCGGAAGTATTCAGCCATGGACAAAGCTGACAGCGCTACTCGCGCACGAGCACCAGGCGGTTCATTCATTTGCCCAAAAATGAGCGAGGTTTTATCAAGCACACCGCTTTCCTTCATTTCTCGGTACAAGTCATTTCCTTCTCGAGTCCTCTCCCCAACACCGGCAAACATTGAGAGTCCGGAGTGTTCGTCCACAATAGAACGAATCAACTCTTGAATCATGACGGTCTTCCCTACTCCAGCACTGCCAAAGAAGCCGATTTTCCCTCCTTTCAAGAAAGGACACATTAGGTCTACAACCTTGATGCCGGTTTCAAGCATTTCTTTTTCTTGTGACTGACTGGTAAGTGATGGAGGTTCGCGGTGAATAGGATATTCCTCTGCATCTTCGATCTCTGACTTGCCGTCAATTGGCGTACCCGTCACATCAAACATACGACCAAGTACCGGTTCACCAACCGGTACTGAAATCGGAGCGCCAGTTGCCACTACCGTCTGCCCTCGAGATAATCCGTCCGTGCTGTCCATGGCAACTGCCCGAACCTCTTGCATACCCAGCTGTTTTTGTACCTCAAGCGTGAGCGTGCCGTCTTCGCGCTCTATTTCCAGAGCATCATACAAGCTCGGTAGTTCTTCTTGACTAGAAAATGCAACGTCAACAACAGGCCCGGTAACCTGTGTTATTTCACCGCGAACAATCTGGCTTGAATTTTCTTTTGGGCTGTCAGTCGCCTGTGACATAGTACGTAAAAATTGTTAGCTTTTATAAATCGTTATTTCAATAAAAAATGCACTAATCATTTAGTGCATTAGCACCGGCACTTATCTCCGAAATCTCCTGTGTAATAGCATCCTGACGTGCTCGATTATAACTCACTTCAAGCTCCTCGGCCACCTCTTCAGCGTTCTCAGTCGCGTTCTTCATAGCAAACATACGAGCCGAATGCTCGGACGCCTGTGACTCCATCAGCGCCTGAAACAGACGGACTCGTGAAAGCCGTGGTAGTAACGCTGATACCACCGCGGACTCTGACGGCTCGAAAAGATACCGAGCCATGGTCTCTTTGGTTATCTTCTCTTCTTCGGAAGCTTCAGATGCCTCATCCAGCGTGTCTCCCATACTGTCTGGGTCTACCGGCAGTAACTGACGAACCAACGGTGTAAACTCAAGTGCGCTCTCGTAGTGTGAGTAAATGACCACTACTCTGTTGTACTCTCCGCTGTGAAATTCTTCCTGAATCAACTCAAATATACCTCCAACATCAGCTATAGAAACGTACTCATTAAATTCGTTAAAGCTTCCAACCACATCACATTCCAGTATGTCAGCACTGCGAACAGCATGATCACCAACAGCTACAACATCTATAGGGGATTCGCCAGTTGACTCCACAAACATCTTTAACCGCTTTCTTACCTTTGCATTAAAGTTACCGCAAAGACCTTTGTCGGATGCCACCACTACCGCCAGCGCTGCGTCGCCATCACCGTAGTTCATAAGCGGGTGCTCCAATGCTTGATCTTCCGCAACATTCTCTAAAATCTCACGAGCTCTGTCAGCATAGCGTCGAGTTGAAGCCACTCGATCTGACGCCCGACGCATCTTCGAAACAGACATCAACTGCATAGCGCGGGTGATTTGCTGAATGTTCTCAACTGATTCAATTTTTCCTTTTATTTCTTTTGTTGAAGCAGACATATTGTTGTTTCTATTTCAACTTCCTATTCACCTGACTCGTTTGAGTCACCTGTCGAGCGCATGTCCATGAACGACTCTAATACCTTTTCCACCTCCTCTATCACTTCGTCATCCCATTTGTCAGTAACAGTGGTAAGCAGATCTTCATGAGAAGCTTCGAGATGTTCTCGCAGTTCAGTCTCTAAGTTATTAACCTCCTCGACTGGCACATCACTTATGTACCCTTCTCGCACAGCATAAAAGAGTATTATCTGCACGCCTATATCAACCGGCTCGCTTTGCGGCTGTTTAAGTATTTCTCGAATGCGCAGTCCTTTATCAAGGCGTTTTTTTGTATCCTCGTCAAGGTCAGAAGAGAACTGTGTAAAGGCTTGAAGTTCTCTGAATTGAGCCATTTGTGTGCGTACTTGACCGGCAGCTTTTTTCATTCCACGCAGCTGCGCAGCTGAACCAACACGAGATACAGAGTTTCCGGTATTTATCGCCGGTCGAACCCCTTTGTTAAACAGCTCTGATTCAAGATAAATCTGTCCGTCAGTAATAGAAATAACATTTGTCGGAATGTACGCGGATACGTTTCCGGCTTTTGTTTCAATAATCGGAAGCGATGTGATTGAGCCACCTCCTAAGTCTTCATGAAGCTTAGCAGAGCGCTCTAGCAGTCGAGAGTGTAGATAAAATACATCCCCCGGGTATGCCTGCCGGCCTGGCGGACGTCGAAGCAACAGACTAATCTCTCGGTATGCAACCGCATGCTTGGACAGGTCGTCGTACACGATAAGTACATCCTCACCTTGGTTCATTAAGTACTCAGCTTGGGCTGTTGCGGCATACGGTGCAATGTACTGGCGCGCAGCACCGTCGGAAGCCGTTGCGGCCACAACGGTTGTGTACTCCATAGCCCCTTCATCCTCCAGTTCACCAACCAGCCGAGCCACGCTGGAGCGCTTCTGGCCAATAGCGACATAAATACAGTACACATCAGAATCTTTTTGGTTAAGGATTGTGTCAACAGCTACTGTGGTTTTGCCTGTCTGACGATCCCCAACAATGAGCTCACGCTGCCCACGACCAATCGGCACCATAGCGTCAATAGCCTTTATGCCGGTGTGCAACGGTTCTTCAACCGGCTGGCGATCCATTACGCCCGGAGCGGATGACTCAACCGGGTACAAATCTTCCGTTTCAATATCACTCCCGTCATCAATTGACTCACCCAATGAGTCAACTACTCGCCCAACCAACTCCTCACCTACCGGCACTGAAAGGATTTCTCCAGTACGCTTTACCGTGTCTCCTTCACTTATATCGCTGTAGTCTCCTATCACAATTGCACCAACCGTTGTGTCGTTGAGATTGAGAGCCAATCCGGTTACCCCACTTTCAAACTCCAACTGTTCTTGAGACATACAGTCATCCAACCCGGAAATGCGAGCAATGCCGTCAGCTACTTCAACTACATGCCCGACCTCATCGGTGCTTACGTCCAAGTCTTGGTCGTTGATTTCTTTTTCGAGTGCAGATGTAATTTCTTCTACGTTACCCATAAATATGCAAATTCAGATTATTAATTGATGTTTAAACTTCGAGCTAACTTTTTTAGTTGGCTGCGAACAGTCAGCTCGATACGCTTGTCGGCATACTCACATGCCACTCCTCCAATCAAGCTTGAGTCTTTCGTTGTTTTGGTTGGTGTATCATCCGGGGCGTTTAAGGCAGTGCGCAAGCTGTTTATTTGCTCATCCGTAAGTCGTCTTCCTGTTGCTATTTGCAAAGTGTTCCGTCGTTTTTTCTGACGGGTTCGTTCCTTAAAAATTTTCAAAACAGCCGGAAGAATATGAGTATTCTTGTGCTTTTTAAGATACCCAACAAACTCTTTAACACCGGTTTCTGTTCCTCGTTTCTCACACCAGCGAGACAAAGCGTCTGCCATTGTGTCAGCCTTAACCATTGTCTCTTGACTTTATTACCTCTGAAACCAATGCATCGTGATCTTCATCTGTAATTTCTCGCTCAACTATTCTTTCTGCTGCCTGCACAGCTAAGCCACCAATTTTGCCCTTCAATTCTTCTCGCATTTCAGCTCGTTCTCGCTCAATCTGCTTTCGTCCTCGCTGTACGATCTCTTCCGCTTCTTCCTGAGCTTGGTTTTTTGCTCTCTTTTCAATCTTCTCAGCTGTATCTCGCGCCTCTGAAAGTATAGCCTGTTTCTGCTGCTTTGCCTCCTCAAGCATATCTTGCCGCTTTTCTTTTATCGCCGATCTTTCTTTTTCAGCCTCACGAGCATCAGCAACGCCTTTCTCTATAGTTTCTCTTCGCTCTGACAGGCGCTCCCGCATTGGGCCAAAAACAAAATAGTTCAACAACCAAACCACTATCAGGAAGTTTACTAGATGAGCTAGTGCAAGCTGCCAGTCGAAACCAATTGATTGTAGTGAGTTTAAGATATCCATTCTATAACTGACCCTAAAGATAACGCCTATACCTCATAAGAAATCTCTTGTGAGACAATAACAGTAAGAAAGCTACTGTTATTAAATAAGGAAGAACAAGACCAGTGCGTAAATGGCGGTTGATTCAGCCAAGGCGACACCAATAATCATCCGAGTAAATAACTCTCCGGACATTTCTGGGTTACGCCCCATTGCTTCAAGTGCTTTACCAATAAGGTATCCTTCGCCGATACCTGCACCAAGCATGGCAATAGTTGAAATTCCTTTTCCTATTAAACGTGCTGCTTCTGCTTCCATTGAAATTTATAGATTAACGTGTAAGTAAGTAGTAACTCTTATCCTTCCACTCCCTCTTCTGGTTCTGTCGGATCACCTTCGGGTCGGACTGCAAGCGTGTAGTATCCGGCCACAAGTGCGCCAAAGACAAGTGCATGCACAACTGCAAATAAGAGATTTAAGGAGAGCCATATAGCCGGCAGCCCATATGCGATGGCACCGAGAATGAGCACGGCTAAAAGTTCTCCCGCAAACATGTTACCAAACAATCGGAAGGAAAGTGAAATCACTTTGGCAAACTCAGCAATAATATCTAACAACCCGACAAAGAATTCCACTAAAGCCAAAAGCCCATCCTTCAGACCTGAACGAAAGCCAGCGACCAACTCTTTGAACTTAAAGAACCGTCCCAAATAAGACAGAACCCCAACCTCTGCTGTGGCTCGCACCTGAACCAAAATCAACATCGCTGCAGCCAAAGCTAAAGGTAGATTAATATCTGAGGTTGGTGTACGGAACAGTGACTCCCCCGCTACTGTAATACTCTTAACTCCAGGAATGAGCGGAAGAACGTTTACTAAACCAATGTAGACAAAGAGAGCACCTACTATTGGAAATATCTCTCGAGCCAAAGATTTCTCGGTGGTGATCTGCTCAATTAGCGTCAGCATTGCTTCATATAATGCCCCGAACGCATTCTGCACAGGACCCGGTATCATGCGAAACTTGTTTTTTGCATACAGACCAAACAGAAAAATCAACACCGTGACTAAACCAGCTGTAACAAGTGTGTTGGTAACAGGGATGTTGCCAATTTGTTCAAGCACAGGGGGTGCAACGTCAACTGATTCACGTTGTATCCGTAAGAAATCAAGCATGATTACATCTCCTCATTATCTTCGTTTTCTTTACTGGCCTTATCCATTTCTTGTGCCAGCCATCGTACCCGGTAGTACACAATCACCCAAGAAGACACAAAAGCCAAAGCCAAGAGTGCATATGTCACCCAATCTTCCATACCTCTCTCTTCTGTTAACCACTCGCCTACCAACATTGCTAACGCAGCTGGCACACCGAACACAAAAATCATTTCAAATGCAATCCAAAAAGCTTTTGTGCGCAGTTCTTTTTGTTTCTTTTGGTTATCCGTTGTATCTTCAGACATAAAAAATCGACTCGCCTTCGAGCCGTTATGTGCATATATTTTCCTCAACCGACAGGTGCATTATACAAAAAAACGGCTCGTTTGAAAACGAGCCGTTGATGGTGAATTAAAGTATGTATTGTGAATTTACCGCCTTTGTCTTTCGAAATGTACCTCTACTTCAAGACAACCCTCATCCTTATCGTCGATCTCTACCTCCAAACGACTACCGAAGGCGTTGAGGGTGATCGTCTCGCCTTCAAGCGACGATAGGTCGCTACACCGCGTCTTATGCTGACTGACATACATGCAGAAAATAAGCGGCGTATCCGTGTTCGAAACCAGAGCCTCCGGAGGGTAAAATAGCGCCTTGTTTCTCGTTCGGAAGACGTAACTTCCCGGACAAATTTCCTGCGAACCCTCCCGGGGCTTTATTGTGCGGGGAGCCTGCCTGAGCATATGGCAGTTATCAGACACCGACTGATGTTTATTCGGTTCTACTTGGTGGTCGTCACGATGATCTTGAGCAACCGTCGTAGCTGGTAGTGCGGAGAGAAGAAACAATAAAAGGAAGACAGGGTAAAATCGGAAATCCATAGCATAAACCTATCAATGAGACGTATATGAACAGTCTATGTTAGATAATACAATATTTAATGCTTTAGTCAAACATACCCCATATTCCCCGAGTGTTACAATACGAATATCAATATAAGTAACTATCACTATCAATTATGAATGAATATATGTGGAAGAAACTTGGTGAAATAAAGGCCTTTGCCACTACCGGAGTGAAGTTCTTAGAGCGAGGCCATGATGGCCTTACTACAGTATTTACAGAAAGCGAATTAGAAGCGTTACTGGATGAAAATGAAAAGCACATCAAACGGATCGATAAAATAGCAGACGAAGCTGGTGCATCTGAAACGGTTAACTCAAAAGCTGAAGCCACCGAAGAAAAAATTCTTGACATGCAGAACCGTTACCTTGAAGACGAGGACGACTGGGAAGATGCGATGGAGCTTTTAGAGTGGGCGGGATTTTTCCATGGTGGTGCAGTAGTACACTGGAATCTCATTAAGGGCGCAAGTCAGTCAGTACGCGATCCGGAACTTACCGCCCTTGTAGAGGGAGGAACCAAATTCCACTCCCACCTTCTGGACACTATTGCTGACGCACTTAAAGAGTTGGCTGACAAAGGATAATCTAAATTAATCTGCGTCTGACAACTCATACCCTCCAACTCGAGTGCGCTTAATAGAAAAGGTAACTGCTCCACACTCGGTTTGTTCTCCCAACCGTTGTGCAATCCGACGTACGTACGTTCCTGACGAACACTTCATCTGAAAGCTTCCAAGCTTAAACTCATCCGGAGCACCAACCAAACTTTGTTTCCACTGCTCAATTATTTCCTCTTGCCGGAAATCTCCCTCTACACTACCAACATGTTTAATTATATAATTTATTATATAATTCTTTGTAACCGATTGCACCTCCTGACACGACAGCGAATACACCTCTACTTCCTTGGTAGGTAGCGTGACTTCATCAATACGCCCTGATCGTGCCAACTTCCAAAGCGACTTCTTCTTGCCGTCCACCGCCACTGTCTTTGATGAGTATGGAGGATACTTCATCTCTTGCCTTCCTGTTAACTCAGGCAAGAATTTATCTACTTGTTGTTTATCTACTGAAACAGGTTCTTTTTGGATTTGATCAACCACCCCCAAAAGATCGTACGTATCTGTGGTTACACCGAAAAGTACCTGGAACTCGTACGCTTTATCTAAATTTAGATATTTTTCGCGCTGATTAATCTCTTCATCTTCAAGGATTAAAAGCAACCCTGAAGCCATCGGGTCCAGTCGACCAGCGTAGCTCAAACGAGCATCCTCGTATTCCGGATTCTTCTGACGAAATTTTTTTAAAGCAGAAAGCGGTGTTTCGCCAATTTGTTTGTTTATAATAATCATAAATATTGAGCGAGCGTGATACTAGTGCTACCATAGCAAATACAGATGTCTTCCACACCCACAAACACTGACAGCTATAAAGGAGTTCGTGACTTTTATCCTGAAGACATGCGCCGGCGAGCGTATATGTTTTCCGTTATGCGTACAGCCGTACAGCGTTTTGGCTATCAAGAAATTGCCGGATCAGTACTAGAGCCTGCTAATTTGTATGAAGCCAAAAGCGGTCAAGAAATTGTAGAAGAGCAATCGTATCGCTTTGAAGACCGCGGCGGCCGTGAAGTAATGTTGCGGCCAGAAATGACTCCGACCGTTGCACGCATGATAGCCAAAAAAGCCAAATCACTTCCGTTCCCTGTCCGTTGGTATTCTATTCCAAACCTTTTTCGGTACGAAGCCCCGCAACGTGGCCGATTGCGAGAACACTGGCAGCTTAATGCTGACATTCTTGGTGTAGAATCAAATTTGGCCGACGTTGAGATAATCTCACTTGCCTACGCTGTCTTAACTGAGTTTGGGGCACGTGAAGATGAGTTTATTATTCATATCAGCTCACGCCCTCTATTCTCCAGCTTCTGCCAGGAAGAACTCGGGATTGAAGAAAAAGAAAAGCAAGACGTGATGCGACTTGTAGACAAACGAAAGAAAATGGATAACGAAGACTTTAATAAAGCAGTGTCTGATCTTCTTGATGAGGAAGCGGTCGACCAACTGCTGACATATCTCTCTGCCGGAGACCTTAATACGCTCATAGACGAATTTCCTAACCTTGAAGATTCAGCTCAGAGTCTTAAAGAGATAATGACGGAGCTGAAAAACAACGATATAGGAAACGCTGTTTTTGATCCAGCGCTGGTACGAGGTCTTGATTACTACACCGGCATGGTGTTTGAAGTGTTTGACACTCACCCAAAAAATAGCCGCTCAATCTTTGGTGGTGGTCGGTATGACAATCTAGTAGACATGTTTGATTCTCCATCAGTGCCTGCTGTTGGGTTTGGGCTTGGGGACGTAACGCTTGCAGATTTCTTAGATGTGCACGAATTGTGGCCTGAACTTACTGCCAGCATAGATGTTGCTATTGCGCTTGTTGACCGCAACAACCACGCAGAGTTCGGAAATAAGGTAGCTGCTAAACTGCGGGACTTTGGCTTAAATGTAACAGTCGATATTTCTGACACGAGTGTCGGTACGCAACTCAAACACGCTGACCAAGCGAAGGCGCAGTATGCAATTATCATTGGCGACGAAGAAATGGAAAGCAAAGAGGTTACGATAAAAAATATGTCTGCCGGCACACAAGAAACTGTTGCAGTCACAAATATACTTGACCTCTTTAAAGACGAAAAGTAGTCCCCCGCCCTTCCGACAGGCCTTTTGTTATAATCTTTTTTGAAACTTTAAAATAAAAAATGCGAGAAATAACCTTTGACATTGAAACCAAAAATACATTCCGGGATGTTGGTTCTCGAGAGGCAGTAGATCTTGATCTTTCTTTAATTGCTATTCACGACTCCAAAACTGATGAGTATTTGTCTTTTCTGGAAGATGACCTTTCCGACTTGTGGTCTATTCTAGAATCAGCAGACTCCCTCATCGGGTACAACTCAGACCATTTTGACATACCGCTTTTAAACAAATACTACCCAGGCGACCTCACCAAACTGAAGAGTGTCGATATCATGAAAGAAATTCAGGATAGTCTTGGTCGTCGCTTAAAGCTTGATGATGTCGCGAAAGCTACCTTAGGAGAAGAAAAATCCGGCCACGGTCTGCAAGCCATTACGTGGTGGAAAAACGGAGAGATTGAGAAAATTCGTAAATACTGTATTCAGGACGTGAAAGTAACAAGATCGGTATATGATTACGCTTTGGAGAATGGCCACATTAAATATCCTGAAGGTGATGAGGAACGGAAGGTGCCGGTTGATACAGATGACTGGAAAGAATCGAGTGATAGTGCAATGACACGATCCATGGGTTTTTAGATATCTTTGAAGTTAGTTGCTACAATAAGAATAATTATGAATCAACTAAGCTCAAGCGTCGGATCAATATTGGCTGTAGCCACCTCCTTCCTGCTACCTCAGTTAAGCAACGCAGCTGACTACAGCAGCGACGGTGCCATCTTGCTTGGATCAGAAGCTGAAAAGTACACGAACAATATAGTCGCAGCACTCGTTGGAGCTAACTTCTCTTTGGCCTGTCTGGCCATCGTTGTGCTTCAACTTATTAGTATCTACATTTTTCATCAGATTTGGCATCCTCGGCGTGTGCATGAAGAAATGTCCGAAAAGGAAAAGAGGCGGGGATCACGAGACTTTTTTGCTGGCGGTACGATTGTGTGGATGACCATATCTATCATGGCCGAAAACTGGTGTACTATCTTGCCACTTGCCATTTTCCTCCTCGGGCTATTTGTCTGGTATGTAACAACAACCTTTCTTGCAGACATTCAAGAAGATTAGGTTTTTGTTATAACCATAACTCTTTTTCTATAACACCAATAGTACAACCAGAGCCAAAATTATCCGGTAGTACGCAAACCAATCAAGTCGATGGTTTTTCACAAACCGCATTAGAACATGCATAGCCAAAATTCCGGAGATGAATGCTGTAATACACCCGACTATAAGCGGCAGGCCGAGTGTTTCTAAAGCACCAGTTTGAGTTAAGTCAAAAAGTTTCTTTCCGCCCGCACCTAAAAGAACCGGCATACCCAAAAGAAAAGAAAAGCTTGTTGCTGTTTCTCGAGACAGGCCAGAAAAAAGACCACCGGAAATGGTGGAGCCGGATCGACTCATGCCCGGCAGTAGTGCCAAACACTGAAACAACCCAACAACAATTCCTCGCCCATATGATAGCGGTTTATTATCTGTCTTCGGAATATGCTCAGCAGCTAAGATAAGAAATGAACCGACTATTAACCCAACAGCGGTCACTTCTGACGACCGAAATACAGTTTCCATAACCGGTTCAAGAAAAAGACCGGCCACAACCGCCGGCACAATGGCAAGCACTATAACCCCTACAGTCTGCCACGAAATAGCGATGTTGGTACCGGCCACCTTTCCACCATCACCCAAAAGAAAGTTAGCAATATCCCGCCAAAAATATGCCAGGATAGCCACCGAGGTTGCCATTTGAAGCACAGCATCAAAAGCTAAAGCTTGCTGAGACGGTATATCAATTATTTCCCGCCCGATAATAAGATGACCGGATGATGACACGGGTATAAATTCTGTAACTCCTTGAATTACTCCAAGTAAGGCTCCTAATTCAATCGGCATAACATGAAGTTATTATGTCACATAAAGCGTCTCTGCCAGTACCTTTCGTAGCTGAAAACTCTACAAGACCCACTACTGTTTGCGGATGCGATTTTACCTCTTCTGAAATTTCTCGCCGGCCAAGTGTTCTTTCACTTTGGTTACATTTGTCCACCTTGTTTGCCACCACCACTACCGATATACCCTCCCCGGAAGCTATATCTAAAAGTTCCCTGTCTATATCTTGAAGCCCGCGACGAATATCTAAAACTAAAACCAGAAGTTGTATTGGAGCACCAGATCGAGCCAAGTACCAAATCATTTGCTTGCGCATTCGTTCCGCTTCTTTAGCACTCATTTTGGCGTATCCGTAACCAGGCAGATCTACAAGGTACGCCTTCCGGTCTATATCAAAAAAGTTTATCTCTTGTGTCTTTCCGGGCTTTTTGCTAACGCGTGCCACCTTTTCATTTACTACTGTATTAATCACACTCGATTTACCAGAGTTTGAGCGACCAGCAACTACTATGTTCGGCTTCGGTTCTTCTAAAATTTCGTCCTCACCAGTAATACCCCGCACGAACTTGACGGATTTTATGTTACACGGTTTGTTATTGGTATCTTCGCTCATTCTGGTATCATGTTACTTGCAGACTTCTCAAACTAATATTATCACTTTAAACAGATAAAGACATATGAATGCCACCTCGAATAATACACGAAGTACATTAATTATCGCCGGAGCAGTCGTGTTTGCCGGCCTACTTATTGCTGCCGGTATAGTCTTCGGCAACCAAAGCAACAATACTGACACTGCTGATAATGCAGATGATACGCAAACCGCCACCGCTGAAGAAATTAATATTGAGCCGGTTTCCGAAGATGACTGGTTGCGTGGCCAGACTGACGCTCAGGTTACAATTGTCGAATACTCCGACCCTGAATGCCCTTACTGTAAACGCTTTCATGACACCATGAATCAGGTTGTAGACAACTACGACGGCAGTCAAGTAGCATGGGCGTACCGACACTTCCCTATTTCACAACTACACTCTAAAGCTCCGCAGGAAGCACAAGCCTTGGAATGTGCAGGCCAAATCGGTGGTCAGGAAGCTTTCTGGCAATTCGCTGACACCTTGTACGCTGAGACCCCCTCAAACGACGGGTTGGATCTTAGCCGGCTTCCAGAGTTTGCCGAAACAGCCGGAGTTGATGTTACGGCTTTCGAAGAATGTACAAACAGTGACCAGTATCAAGATCTTGTACAGTCCGAGTATCAAGACGCAACCTCAAACGGCGGTCAAGGGACACCGTACAACGTAGTCGTTACCAATCGAGGCAACACATATCCTCTTCCTGGTGCAGTACCATATCAGTCAATGACACAGGTAGTTGATGCCATACTGGAAGGTATAGAACAAGATTTGAACGCTAATGAAGTTCAAAGTAATATCAACCAAATCATTGGCGCATAACGACTGACTCAACAAACTTCTCTTAATCTAAACCACTGCCGGCTGGCAGTGGTTTTTTAATTTACAAGAACCTGGTGAGTGTAAATTTTTACTCGCTTTCGGCTAAAAGATCTTGCTTGAATTCCTTGACCCCGCGAGCGTCCTTGCTGTACTCTGTTGTGTCTGGAAATTTAAGATTCATGATATGCTCGTACACTACCGCAATCAACTCTTTAAGCTCATCAACCTCTTCCTTGGTGATTTCTTTCTTGAGCGTTTTTACTTCACCATCGTCCGGTTCTACAAACTCAATTACACCCGTATCGACCTCTTTGTCTTTAAATTGAGAAGAATTCTCGACTAACAATTTATAAAAGGTTAACTGCCGACCATACTGCAATGATTTCACATAGTAGTCAGTCCATTTATCAAAGCTTGATCCGGTTTTAAAATCATGCACACTCATCTTCTCCTCTGAAACCGGCACGAGCTTATCAATTTTTCCCGTAATCGGCACACTGTTCACCGCCACTCCTTCCTGCCGAAATGAATACTCACTCACATGATCTGCTGTGAAGGTTTCTTTTTTATTTTCATAGAAAATCTTTAGATTATCTATTCCTCGCTCTTTAAGATATTCTTTGGTCTTTTGGTCAACACGACGAGTTTCAATATCATTTACAAACCATTCCAAAACAGTATCAGTGTCGGGAAGCTCATTTCTTTTCCGCAGATGATGATAGATTTTTTCAATCGTTTCGTGAATTGCACTCCCGTACACTAAATGTTTGCTCATTGGTTGCGGAAACCGTAAGAGGTTTGAAGACAAAAACTTTTGCGGTCCACCGTAGCGCACATCTAAAAAATTATTCAGATGCGTAACCGAGAGACCATTTTTTTCATACTTTTCTAAAAGTGGTAATAACAGGTCTTTCTCGTCGCCAACATACGGTCCAGCTGTGACATCTGGTGTAGTGCTCTCCAAAAGTGCGGTTGTATCTGGTAGATCATCATGCGACTGTTTTTCCATCTCGGCTTCGTTAAAAAACGATAATGCTACTTGTTCACTGCCATCATCGTCAGTCGCAAAGCTCATTGCATGGAGCTCATGACGTGCTCTGGTCATTGCCACATACAATAAGCGAATGTAGTCATCTTTTTCGTCACCCTCGTATGAAACCGGAAGATTCTCCGGAAAATAAATTTTTCTGTGCCGACTCGAGTTCGCCCACGTATCTTCAACCGCCGACACCAAAATCACTGCGTCAAATTCAAGCCCTTTCGCTCCATGTGCCGTTGTGAGAGTTACTGCATCCTGACTATTAATGAACGGACTGGTATCAGTGACAAGCTCATTGTTCTTTTCGTGTGTATCAACAAAATCAACAAGTTCGGAAAGTTTCAGTATTTGGCCTTCCTTGTAATTTCTGAGTGCACGAACAAAAGCTTTCAGGCTCGAAAGGAAACGCAGATATTCCGCCGGATCCGTCTCTAGTTTTTCTTGAGAAAAGTAATGCGTTTTAAACGGACTCTCAAAATCACTATCTGGATCTTCCGGCAAGTTCTCAATCTCATCAGCATCTGCTGAATCCTGACCTATGCTCTCAGTTACACCAGCACCAATCAGCGCATCCAGAATATGCTCGGCTGGCTGATGTGTCGATTTTTCCGCCAAATCAATGAAAAAACCAGCAATCTTTTGAACTGTTTTATTTTTATGTGTTTTCATCACTGAGAGCCACGGCGCTTTCTTCTCATATGCCTCTAGACTTAACTCCCACACAACATCACGCCCCAAGCCCCAGAAGTCATATGAGAGAATCTCCGGAAGCAAGCTATCAGCAGCATCGAAGTTTTGTTTATTGAGGTGATTTAAAAACCGACACATCGTGATAAGTTCGTGAATGTGTGGTTCTTCGAGTACGTTTTGTTGGCGTTTATACGTAATTGGGATTTCTAGCTCATGAAAATACGGTACCAGCTGCTCTAAATCATCATGAAATCGGCCGATTACCGCTATTTCTTCGGCGGGCGTACCATCATCTACCAACTCTTTGGCAACTTTGGCTATCGCGCGATTGTGGTGTGTGCGAGTTGAAAGTTCATGAAGTACGGTACGACTTCCATTTTTTTCAAAATTCATTTCGGCTGATAAGTCCTTCTCAATTTCTTTGAGGTGATTCTCTAACCGATTTTCTCCTTGTGTAATTACGGTACGAGCTGTGTCTAAAATGTTCTGCTTTGAGCGGTAATTTTTCGTTAGTGTAATGACTTCTGGGTTCGCAAAATAATCTTTAAAGTTCGTAATATTCCCCACTTCCGCCCCTTGAAAACGGTAAATTGATTGATCATCGTCACCAACCACCATGATATTTGGTGCATTTTCTGGATGCTCACCAGCAACGGCCATCAGTAGCCGAAGCTGAGCATCGTTGGTGTCCTGAAACTCATCCACCTGAATATACTGAAATGATTCGCTCACTGCAGCACGAAATGTATCATTATTCTCAATCTCTTGAATAACATCTAAAATTAAATCATCAAAATCATGATAGCCGCGGGCATACTTTTCTTTTTCATATTCACGATAAACATGAACAAGTTCGCGAACTCGTGTGCGTGTACCTGATTTTAAAACTCTTTTTCCATCCACCTTTTTGGTAATGTCATTTTTCAGCGCCGTGATTGGTTTAGTGCTTTCTGTTTCTTTGGCTTCTTCTATTACGAGTGTAAGCCGCTTTGCAAGCACCTCGCTAAGCGGGCGAAATGTCGGCACAATTCTTTCAGATTCGTAATCAGCAAACTCCTCAGCAAGCTCTGCCAGCGACTCGAGCATGTCATCATCAGTCGTACGCTTTGAAAAAACGTGATTTACACCTTCCTTTGTGGATTCGATGAAGCCGTCGTTTTGATCGAGAATTTTTTCTAGTTCATCAGGAGACAGACCGGCTTGTTTAAGGTCACTGATGGCTTTTCTGGCTGGTTTCAAGTAATTAAAACCAAACTCTGGATGCTCTGAACGAATATCCCAGTCATGTGGTAGTTCGGAAAAAATTTCCTCCAAAATTTCAATTTTGACAATGTTATCCGCCACGTCAAAAAAAGCCGTGTCGTCAAAATACTCACTGTATTGATTCTTTAGCCGTTTACAAAAGTTATGGAATGTATGTACGCCAACCCGATATCCTTCCGGCCCCATAATCTCTGTGAGTCGTTCTCGCATGTTCACTTCTGCCGAGTCCGTAAATGTCAAACACAGAATTCCCGACGCATATATATCCGACTTTTTCACAATATTCGCCGCACGCATCGAAAGAATCTCTGTCTTCCCAGACCCAGGTCCTGCCACCACCAAAACAGGCCCGTCTATGGTATCTACGGCTTCACGTTGGGCTTCATTGAGCTTGCTGTAATGCTTTTGAAACGCAGAATCGTCTGACATTTGTAGCTTAATTGTACGCGCTTAGAACCAAAAAAGAAACCCGTTTCTTGGCAGATGCAAGCGTCAAACGGGTGAAGTAAAAACTAATGTTACGTAGTAAAAATTACTTAACTACTGCTCTGCTGCATCAATAGGATCAATCATATTGTTTTGAATGTCTCTTGCTTTTTGCAGCACCTGATCACCGTAGAAAGCAACGCGCGGTGACTGCCAGTTACCACCAGCATAATACTGCAAAGCTGCTCGACGTTCAGCAGAGCGCGTTGAAGCTCCGGCTCCCAGATCAGAGAGGTATACTCCTGAAGCCATAAATGCGTGACGTGGCTCCCACGGATTCGGTACAGATACACCCAGCGCGTTAGCTATTCGTCCTTGATATTTCTCCCAAGTAGACGGGATAAACTGAGCCGGCCCCATAGCTCCACCCCATCCATTACCGTACGGACATGAAAGCGGCATTGTTTCTGGCTCGATACCCAACTGATCGGTAATACGCTTGTATGGCGGGATGTCCCGGCTTGGTTTCATGATTTGATCCCACATCTTAGATGGAGGATCTTGTGAGCGGTTACACGTTCCTACGTTTTGGCCAAGGTTTGATTCTTGCTGGAGAATAGCCAAAAGAAATGCCGGTCGTACTCCAGTGGATTGCGATACCTCTCGAGCATACTGCAGTGCACGCCCGAACGGGATCGCGTTTACGTCACGAAGTGCGAACAATTCATTGCGGATCTGTTGTGCTCGAGCTTTTTGTTGTTCTAACGTATCTTGGTACGAACGCTCCTCACTTCGAGCTATAGCAGCTAACTCTGCTCTTTCTGCTTCCTTTTGTTCAATTTCTCGTTTCTGTGCTGCTACTGCCTGGCGCGCACCAGAAACTTCATTTCGCTGTTGCGCCAACGCTGCTCTTTGTTGTTCAAGCTCTTCTCTGTTTTGGCGAATTTCGGCAAACTTTGTCTGCAGGGAGTCGTTAATAGATTGTACTGAGTCAACATCCTGGAAAAACTCCGAAAGACTTTCATTAGAAAGTGCCACCTCCACAAGAGATACATCATCTAACTCCGCCCGTCGCCGTATGAGTTCAGCCAAAGACTCCTTTTTTCGCTCTATTTCATTCGTTAACTCCTCAACTCGCTGTTCCTTCTGGGAAATATCGCCAGAAAGATTGTTTATTTGAATATCCTTCTGTTGTATTTCAAGCTGTGCTTTATTGATTTCTCCCTCAAGAATCTCCACGTCGCGTTCTAGACTGCGACGTTCTTGACGTTTTTCGTTAAGCTTACCTTCTTGTTGGTCTATCTGCTGCTGAACTTGCTCAAGCTCCTCTCTTAGCTCAGCTCGGCGTTCTTCCTTATCCTGAACACTTTCTTCCTGTTGCGCTTGAGCTACAGATATTCCACCTGTAAGCATCCAAGCCAACAGCAGAGCTAAAACGACACCGGTTGTTTTCCGGAAAATCTTCATGGGTTGCAGTTTTAAAAGACGAACTAAACAGCAGAATGTTACTCCTCAAATTGGCCTACAGAGTCACCTTGATCTTCTTGGCCTTCTTCTACCTCTTCTCCTTCCTCCATCTCTTCTTCATCAGGACGTTCACCTTCAACTTCAATGTCTTCAAAGTCTAACTCCTCCTCTTCCTCTTCTTCTAGCTCTTCCTCTTCTGTAGGTTCGTTCACAAGCGCAACAACCTCATCATCCTCAGCCTGAATTTCAACACCCTCTGGTACGTCAATGTCAGCTACCGTTAGCTGTGAATCGAAGTCCTCTAGTCCAGAAACATCAGCTTCAATGTGTGGGGGTAATTTTGTTGGGTCAGCCTCAACTTCTACTGAGTGAAGTACTTTTACCAAAAAACCTCCCAAGTTCTTAACAGCAGGGGCAGTGTTAACAAATTCGATAGGAAGATCCACAGATACTTTCTGCCCCTCCTCGATTACATAAAAATCAGCATGAAGTGGTTCATCAGTAACAGGATGAACCGAAACCTCCTGGATTAAAGCAGGCTTGCTATCCCCGTCTTTATTCTTAAGTTCAAATACAGTTGATGTACCGACTTTTTGAAAAAGTTTTACAAAATCTGCCATAGGCAACGACACTGAAGTAGACTCAGTATCCTTACCGTACAGCACCGCCGGCATGACTCCGTCCTTCCGGAGCTTATCGACGTTAGTTGAGGCTTCACGAGCTGTAACTTCGAGCGTTTCCATCAGCAATCATTCTACCGAATTTATGCAAAAAAGCAACCATTTAAGGAATCTAATCCGACCTTTTTCGTGTTATTATTGAAAGGAACCACCACTATCACATAACTTACAGTAACCTACCATGTCTCAACTCGACTTTATAGCTGTCGGCGATATCACTACCGATGATTTCATAAAACTCTCTGACGTACGCATTGATAAAGAACCAGACCCTAAAGACAAAGGGATGGATGAGATATGCTTCCGGTTTGGCGATAAAATTGAGTATGACGAACACACGGTCGTACCAGCTGTTGGTAACTCCCCTAACGCTGCGGTATCAGCTCACCGACTTGGTCTAAATTCTGGACTCCGAACAAACTTTGGTGATGACATGGTTGGAGACAAGAATATGCAACAACTTGAGAGTGAAGGGTTGAATCTCGACCATGTTCGCGTGCATGAAGACAAGCAATCTAACTACCATTACGTGCTTCGGCACGGACCAGAACGTACCATTCTGGTAAAGCACCATGAGTATGAGTACGAGCTCCCGGACTTTGAAGAAGCGCCTCGGTTTATGTACTTGTCCTCGCTCGGTGAGAACTCTCTGGAATACCACAAAGAAATCGCTGCCTTCATTGAAAACAATGACACTAAATTAGTTTTTCAGCCGGGAACATTTCAGATGAAGCTTGGATATAAAAAACTTCGGCATATCTACGAAAATTCCTTTCTTTACTTCTCAAACAAAGAAGAAGCACAATTGGTCTTAGAAAATGACAGCGAAGACATAAAAGAACTTCTTCAGGATATGCATGACCGCGGGCCGGAAATTGCAGTTATTACCGACGGAACAGAAGGCGCATATGCATATGACGGAGAAACAGCTTGGCATCAACCAATGTACCCTGACCCAAAACCACCAGTTGACCGCACCGGGGCTGGAGACTCATTCTCTAGCACATTTACTACTGCCATAGCACTCGGAAAAGATATTCCAACAGCGCTACGATGGGGGCCGGTTAACTCAATGGGGGTGGTACAAGAGATTGGCGCACAAGCCGGTCTTCTGACACGCGATGAACTACTCAAACACCTCGAAGATGCTCCAGAAGATTACGAACCAACAGAAATCATGTAGGTTAAGGCTGAGTTGTAGATGTAGTGTCTTTCGGGGTCGGTGTGGCTGACTGAGGCTTATAAAGCATACGTAACAACTCGGGACTTATAAATGTCGTCACGATACTTAGTACCACCATGGCTGTACTTACTTCTGGTGGTATTATTCCCATCTGCTGAGCAGAGAACACTACCGCCAAAGCAGTGGAAAGCTGTGGAATACTGGACACTCCCAGAATCCGACTTTCCTGCTCTGTAAAGCCCAAAAGCTGACCTGACACAACTCCGCTCACATACTTCGCCACAACGGAACCAATAACCACGATAAGAGTGAGCAATCCGGCTGTTTGTATATCTGTAAATACGCTCAAGTCTGTATTGGCACCCACCACCACAAAAAACACAGGAATAAAGAGGCCGTAGCTAATTGCTCGCAACTTCCCCTTCAGGATATCGCTATCCACTGTGTCAGACAGTACAAATCCAGCAAAAAATCCAGCAATGATTGCGTGGAGTCCGAGTAGTTCAAATACAACAACGATGCCAAATAAAATTACAAATATAGAACGTAGCTCTTGTTGAAAAATATCCTCTCGGCTTCCGAATCTTTCAACAAAAGCGTTGCGTATTTTGGGAATAATACCTCGCAAGAATACCAAAAAGACAAGGAGGAGGACGTAAAAAATCGGTAAAGGTATAGCCGTAACTGGATCAACTGACTGAAAGAAAACTGAAAGTAGCACTAGCGAAGCCACATCTTGAAGGATTGTTGTAGCTACCACAACTTGCCCGAATGGAGAGTAGAGGATTTTTGTTTTCTCCAAGGATGGAATCACTACAGCCAATGATGAAGACACGAAGATTATTCCCAAGAGTAGCGAAACTTGGAAACCATATGTAAAAAACTGCCCGATACCAAAGCCGACCAAAAAGGGTACGGCTCCATTAAAGAATGCAATTAAAGATATCTTAACTTTTGATTCTTCGAAGCTAGATAACCGCGTTTCAAGCCCGGCCATGAACATAAGAAAGACAAGGCCTATCTGGGAGAAAAACTCGATTGTCTCACCAGGTGTAAAGACACCGAGTCCATGCGGACCAATAACCATTCCGGCAATAATAAGCGCAATAACCCATGGCAGATGCAGTCTATTAAATAGCTCTGAGAAGAAAACACTCGTAAATAGTATTAAAAAGAACGATAGGAGTTGTGTCATGTATTCATATTATAACGTGCTAAAAAAACCGACCTCTTAAGGTCGGTGTCTTGTTACATTTATTATATTTTTCTAAAACGCGAACCAGAGTAATTTTCTCGTTCGATTTCATATGTATGATCATCTCTACCGGTTGACTTATAGTGCCTGTATTTTTCGTCCGGCTGCGGTCTTTTATTCATACATATGTAGTTATTTCCTGCTCTTGGCTTTTTTTACTGCATCAACAATGGATCCGACACCCATGCCGTACTCCTCCACCACTTTCATCGGCGGTCCGGACTCTCCGAACTCATCATGTACACCAATAAACTCTTGCGGTGTCGGCACATTTTGGATGAGCACTTCAGCTACCGCAGATCCCATACCACCCGATACCTGGTGCTCCTCAACAGTTACTACCGCTCCAGTGCGCTTAGCTGCGTTAATCACCGCAGCTTCGTCCATCGGCTTTATCGTGTGGTTGTTAAGCACGAGCGTATCTATTTCCTCATCAGCGAGTTGCTTAGCTGCCACCAAAGCATTATGCACAAGTGGCCCACAGGCTATGATGGCTACTTCCGGATCATCAGCCTCCCAGAGCATATTAGCTTTTCCAAACTCAAACGGACTGTCTTCAGTAGTAATGACAGGGGTTTTCTCACGAGCCACCCGAAAGTAGACCGGACCGTCCTCTTCTACTGCTGCATGCACTACTTTTTTCGCCTCTTCTTTATCACACGGAGCCATCACTTTCATGTTTGGCTGCACTCGCATCAAAGCCATATCTTCAAGCTGTTGGTGTGTTGCTCCGTCCGGCCCAACCGACACGCCAGCATGCGCCCCAAGGATTTTTACCGGAACATCATTCAGCGAAATAGTCGTGCGAATTTGCTCATTGTTACGCCCGGGATTAAAAGCAGCATAACTGGAAATAAATGGAATCTTTCCGTAGTTAGCCAGACCAGAGCCAACCGTTGCTAGATTCTGTTCGGCCACACCCACTTCGATGTATCGGTCAGGAAATTCCTGCTTGAAAAAATGCGTACGAGTTGATCCGGCCAAATCCGCACATACTGCTACTACATCCTCATTTTTCTTTCCGACTTCAACCAAACCTCGACCATAACCATTGCGCGTGTACGCAACCGGAGGATCTTCAGCAAAAATTTCTTCGTGTAAGTTTTGGTTTTCTTTAATCATTATTTCTTTAAAAACGTTATCAGTCTAGATGACTGGCCTTAATCTTGCCTTCAAGCGTACGGAGTTTTTCTATAAACTCCTGCTCCTGCTGACCTTTCTCTGGCGGCTTTCCGTGCCAACCGGGATCAAACTCAACCTCGTCAATCCCCTTACCCGGAATTGTATGAGCCAAGATAAGAGTAGGGTCTTCATATATCGCCTTTGATTCCTCGATCGCATCAACAAACTGTCGGATGTTGTGCCCATCTACCTCAATAACGTGCCACCCGAAAGCTTTGTACTTATCAACAAGCTCCTCTAGTGGCATGACATTCTCGGTATGGCCATTGATCTGAATGTTGTTGCGGTCAATTACAGCCGTAAGATTACCCAACTCATTCGCTCCGGCAAACATGGCTGATTCCCAGACATTGCCGGCATCCTGCTCACCGTCACTCATCAAACAGTAGGTACGGAAGCCGCGATCATCCATATCTGCAGCGTAGGCAATTCCGGCCGCCTGTCCTAAACCGGATCCGAGTGGTCCTGACGTCGTTTCCAGCGCCGGAATTCGCGCACGCTCCGGATGACCCTGGTACGGACTACCAAACTTTCTTAAACTCGTTTTAACCTCCTCTACTGGAAAGTAGCCAGCATATGCCATCGTCACATACCGAACCGGCACTATGTGACCGTTAGAAAGAATAAGTCGATCACGATCATCCTTTAGCGGATCTTCGGGATCATGATTAAGAATATGAAAATAAAACGCTGTGAAAATATCCGTCATGCCGAGCGGGCCGGCCAGATGTCCAGAGCCGGCTTCCGCAAGCATATGGACAATCGTCTGGCGGATTTCCATAGCCTTTTCCTCAAGCTCTTTTACTTTCTGGTCGTGGATATTCATAACAATGCAAAGATCGGTGTAAACAAAAGCCGATTACTAAACGGTATTAAATATTTCCCGCTACCTTTAGTATATCAAATCCGGTTTACAAATCTGTTTTACTTCCCATGTCCGTAATCGCCTGCTCAATATCTTCACTTTCAAAAATCGCTGAACCACTTACCAAACGAGTAGCGCCGGCTTCTGCAAGTTGTGACGCAGTATCGAAATCGACTCCAATATCAATGCTAATGGGCAAGTCCGGAAAGCTATCACGTAAGTCGGCAATTTTGTCATACACCAAAGGATCCAGCTCGACTCCGTGATACCCGATTTTGTCATTACCCATAATCTGAAGAAAATCTATCTCATCAACAAGATCTTTAACGAGCTCATTCGAGTTAGATGGTTTTAATGCCAACCCGGCAGCTACACCGGCTCTCTTTAACTTCTCAAAAATATCCTTGTGCTTTTTCGTGCTGTCAGCATGGATAATAACAGCACTGGCTCCGGTAGATATCCAATCATCAAGCACTTCTTCGGGCTTCTCTACCATCAAATCAACCTCAAACTGAAGATCCTTCCAAAATGGAAATCCTCGCTCCTGATCGACAATATCTTCAAATAAAGCGGTTTGTGGTCCGTTAGCATATGGCCACGTCGGTTCTGGAGCGAATCGTCCATCAATAACATCTATCTGAACAAGATCGACAAAATCCTTTACCTGCGCCATTTCGTTGCGCATTAATCGAAAGTCTTCTGGAATTATTGCCGGAATAATTTCAGCCATAACTGATAATAAAATTAATTTTATATTTCAATCCAGACTTCTGGTTAATACATCGAAAATTCACTACACGCATGGTAGCAGTGTCATTATAAGCTAACGAAACAGTTCTCCGCTTTCCTCTTCAAATATTGTCATGAGTCTCTCATAGTATTTTTCCACTTCCGGTGAGTTTTCAAACTTGTCTTTCTTGTGCTTACGCAATGTACTTAAATCTATATTAGATTTACGCCAGGATCGACCACCGTCCAAGTAAATATTAAGTAGCGGTATTATCTTATCGAGTGCGTATACAAATTGTGATTCCGGATCTGTTTGGTTTTCATACGCCTTTATAGATTCATGCAAGTCACCAAATTCAGAAAACTCCTTCTTCAACTGCTCCATAGCTGCGTGTTCTCGCTCTTCTTTCTTTTCGCCTGATTTATGAAAAGGAACATCTCCGGCATACACCTCAACCAGATCATGTGCCAGAGCATACTTCAGTACTTTATGAGTGTCCAGATTTAAGTCATCTCTGGTCGAAACCACGTACCAAGCAGTCATGGCTGTTTGGTAACTGTGTTCCCAATCATTTTCATGCCGCTCTTCATCATTTACTAACACCTGACGATGCACTTGCTGAAACTGGTGCATCATCTCAGTAAATTTAAATATATCCTCTAGATCTGTCATGATTTCAGAAACTAATTACCTACCATCTTCATCGATTTTTTGTATGCGCCGCTTGTGTCGGGTTGCTTCAGAAAATTCTGTTGACAGCCATAGATCAATAACGTTAATTGCAGTATCTTCAGAAACAAAACCAGTTCCAATACTAAGTACGTTGGCGTCATTATGCCGCCGGGATAACTCAATAATTCCCTGACCGGCTTTGCTATCTTCCTGGGGCGACCCATAAAACACAGCCGCCCGAACATTTTGATGACGATTTGCAACCATAGCCTCGCCTTGCCCGGAATGACCAAAAATAATCCCTCTATTTTTCTCTGGATTACGCGCCACAGCCTTAGCTGCTGGGTGAATAAAGTCCGGGTAATCATCTTTTTTATTAAACGCAGTTGCACCATGATCAACTACGTGGTAATTCTCTTGGTCAAGATGTTCTTTAACTGTTTCTTTTAACTTATACCCGGCATGGTCCGTTGCTAAATGTATTTTTTTATTTCTAGAATTTTTGTTCATAACGAATACTTATGAAGATTCTTCTTTTGAAGAAATATGATCTTTTGCGTATTCAAGCGTACCACCTACCTTCTTTCCGGGATTAAATATATTATCCGGGTCAAAAATATTTTTCACCTCCCGAAATAGATCATAAACCTCCCGACCGTACATTTGCTCCAAAAACGGCGTACGGATAATTCCGTCATTGTGCTCTGCTGTAATAGTACCATCATACTCAATTACTAATTCATAAAATTCTTTTGCCACTTCTGGTATCTTCTCTCTCTCCTGCTCTTTAGATAAATCCATAAGCGGAATAATGTGGAAGTTTCCGTTACCGGCATGCCCTGTAATATTGACATCAATTCCGTTACTTTCCAGCAACTGGCGAGCCCGCGGAAGGAATTCTGGGACATCCTCTAGCTGAATACAAAAATCCTCAACAAACGGAGCCGTGTGTTTGCCATCAACATGCTGACGGAGCAAATTAAAGCTCTCTCGGCGCATTACCCAGTACTTTTCCTGCTCTTTTTTCTCATACAAGGTCCGCGAATACACATCTGAATCAGCAAGTATATCTTCTATTGCTTTTGTTTTTTTATTAAGTTCTTCTTCAGTCTCTTCAGCCAGCTCCACAAGAAGTACCAATCCAGGAAGCCCGCCCATCTTTACACCGATCCAAGCTTCGGGAAGAAACCGAAAAGCGAAAGAAAGAAAACTCTGCCCAGCCTTCTTTGCCACCTCGGGCATAAACCGAAGACCGAGCTTGAGCGTTTCCTTATCAAAAACCTCTAAACTCTCAGGATCATGCTCAAGAAGTTTATTTACAAGCTTCGGTATTGCTTGCCAGTCATTAAAAAAGACGGAGATAAGACGATCATGCGGCTTTTCTTTCTGTAGTCGTATGTCCGCCTCCGTCAACATCCCTAACGTTCCTTGCGACCCTACAAAGAGTTGAGACAAGTCAAACGTACCAGATTCCTTATCCCACACCTCCCACAAAGCGTACCCGGCTGAGTTTTTGGAAGTGTTTGGTTTCGCTTGCTGTATCAGTTCGTAATTCTCCTCTAGAAGATCATGCATTTTGCGGTACACCTCCCCTTCAAAATTATCCTGGTCCTTCTTTTTTTCGAGCTCCTTTTGAGAAACAGGACCGAAACTATACTCGTTACCGTCAGCCAGTACCATATTTACTGAGTTTACATAGTCTCGCATCTGACCATACCGGAGCGTCTTCTCACCACCACAGTTATTCATCACCATTCCACCAAGCGCTGCTATAGACTTGGACGCCGGATATACCGGCATTGTTAAATGCTTCGGCAATAACTCCTTTTCAAACTCTCGATAATACACCCCCGGCTGAACAACAGCATGATCCTGCTTGATTTCCGCAATATCATCCAACGCTTCGGTACACGACATAATAATTGACTCATTCAGCGGACCGCCGGTCATGTCCGTCCCGGCTGACCGTCCTGTTAAAGATAAGTCAGGGTTGTCGCTTTTGTGTTCACTTACATACGCAACAAGCGCTTCAACGTCTTCACCAGAAGAAGGATATGCTACAGCCTGCGGAGTGACCTGAAACAAAGAAGTATCTCGGCTGAAGTCTTCGAGTGTTCGCCGATCATCGGCAACTTGTACTCCGGTTTCTTTTTCGAGTTCCTCGAGATTCATATCTAGACGTTTTCACCCATCTTTTTAACATGCTCCAGAAGCGTATGTGTGTATCCTGCTTCATTGTCATACCACGCCAGAATTTTAACCAGCTTCCCGTCAACTACTCGCGTCATGGAGAGATCTACTATAGAAGCATACGGTTGACCAATAATATCCGCTGAAGTGAGCGGTTCGTTTGTTACATCGAGAATATTCGCCCAGTTATCAGTAGCGCAGGCTTCCGTGAGTTTTTTGTTTACCTCTTCTGCTGTTGTTTCCTGACTTGGCACGAATGTAATGTCCGCCACCGACCCGCACACCACCGGCACCCTAAGGGCTATACCGTCAAACTTTCCTTCCAGCTCAGGTATAACTTTTGTGGTGGCTACCGCTGAACCGGTTGATGTAGGCACTATATTTTGTGCAGCAGATCGACCTCGCCGTGTCTTCTTGTTGGGAGAATCAACAAGGTCTTGACTGGCTGTGTAGGCATGCACCGTGTTTAACATCGCTCGCTCAACCCCTAACTCTTCGTGAAGTATTTGCATTACCCCACCTCCGGCATTCGTTGTGCATGATGCGTTGGAAGTAACCGTTGCATCCTCCAGTGTATCGTCGTTTACCCCCATTAATGCAGTTCCACTTACACCTTCTTCTGTTTCGCCATCAGCCGAAGCCGATATCACTACCCTGTCAGCCCCTGCTTCCTTGTGCGCTGCAGCATCTTGAAAGTTTCTGAATACACCAGTTGATTCCACAACCACCTCAACATCATGCTCACCCCACGGACAATCAGCCGGATTTTTCTTAGAAGAAAACGGGATTTCTTTACCTTCTACCACTAGAGCCGTGTTGTCTTCAGTGGTGTCAACAGAGAAATCAGCTCGCCCTTGAGCTGAATCGTACTTCAAAAGATACGCCAGGTTGTCTAATGGAGCCAGATCATTGATTGCAACAATTTCAATACCTTCGTCTTCTTGAGCAAGCCGAAAAAAAGTTCGGCCAATTCGGCCAAATCCGTTTATTGCAACTCGGTGTGTTTCCTGATCCACAATTTATATAAATTAGTTATTAATTTTTCCAGTATTCTCGCTTCTATCAATGAGATAATTCAGAGCAGAAAATAATTAGCGTTTACGTACTTTTATTATATCACTCATCTGATCCTGAGCGGGTAAATAACTGATAAAACACCTTCTCTTTTATTCGGTCATGTAGATAATAGTAATACAGACCAAGTATTATGACACCAACCAACATAAATATACTCACTCTAGATATAAGCCTTCGCGGATCTTGCAGGGTGCTGCCAAAGTAATACCCCAAAGCAATAACAGCAGCACTCCATATCGGCTGGCCAATAAACACCGGTAAATAAAACTTTCTCCACGGAATACGAAATATCCCTGCCGCTACAGCCGCTGCATCCGACAACCACAAAACCGGAGCCACCTTTCCAAACATCATAAAAGAAAAGTAGTTATCGCGGAATTTATTTGCCCACTCCGGTTCTTCTTTCTCTCCAAATTTCATCCGTACAAGAACTCGATCGCCTAATGGAAGCTTATACAAAAGAGAGCTTCCATTTTTTGCCAACAGATATAAAGCGGTGTCGCTTATTATTTTCCCGGATACATAGATTAAAAATACAGGAAGAGCAGACAAGACACCTAATGATATGAGTATTCCGGAAGTAAACCCGACTATAGGACCTTCAATAACAAAAAGCGGGACCAGGGCAAAGTAACCATACTGAGAAAACCCAGTGATTATTTGCTGTCCCACTGTGGAAGTCATGGGGTCCATACATATTGTTTTATACCCCACAGTTCCAACTTTGATAAGTTAGTAAAATAACCAGTTTTTTCTAACTGGCCAACAATATTATTTTTGCTTTCCTTAAAAGTCTGAATTTATCTAGACTGCACCAACTCTTTGGCTACCTCATCCGGGTCAATATCATCGTGGCTTGCATGATATACAGCTTCCTCTTCGCTTATGATAATGACTTGTGGAGTTTCGTGCTTTACGCCAAGCTTTTCCTCAACCGTGTTAGAAATTTCGCGAGCATTTTGCACAATTAGAATATACATGTTCTCAGCAATTGCACCTTGACGCTCCAGTTTCTTAATACGCTTGTGAGCCTCTGCACTAATCGGACAGGAGTTAGAGTGCTTGAATAGTATAACCGGCTTTTCTTTGGACTCTTTAAGGACTTTCTGCCAGACTTCTGGTTTATGTAGTGATTTCATAAGAGTGGTTGTATTACGTCCACGTAGGATTATTATACAATATTTAAGCTTTATTTCAATATCATGTAGTTCGCAATACTTTTTATTATCGGCCCAAATAAGTGCGAGACATCAGTTGCAATAACCTAAAGCTCCGATACATCTCGAGGCAAAAACAAATTCATACCCCACTCCAGGATAGCTCGAAGCTTGGCCCGAACACCAACTGTACTCATAAGATAAATAGATTTATACGCTAAAGTAGCCAAAAAACCGGAAACATGGAAGCCGGCTACTTGAGCGTAGGTACGACCATGTCCGACGGAAATGACAATACCTTTGTCCTCCCAAGCAAAATGCTCAAGAGACTCACTTCTGATTGCATGTAAAATATTTTCAGCAGCCTGCTTACCTTCCCGTACAGCAAATTGGGCACGAGCCGGGTATGGAGTACCTTCCTCCTCATCTTTAAGCACCCATGCCTGATCACCAGCTACAAACACATTTTTGTAATTTGGTATCTGCAATTTTTTGGTTACATGTACACGTCGGCTGTTTTTATCCAGCTCTATTCCCTTTTGGGCCGTAATGTCATACTCACGCGCCTTCACTCCAGCAGCCCAAATGACACACTGGCTGGGTATGAACCCACCATCACAAGCCGCTCCGTTTGGACGTACTTCATTTACATAACACCCCTTGACCACCTGGACACTTTCTTTTTCATCAAGCGCCTTCTCTACACGATCCGAAAACCAATCGCCAGCCGACTTTACCAACTTATCTTGCGCCTCCACTATAGTCACTTGCGCTAATGAAGATAGGTGCGGGAAAGCTTTCGCCAGTTCGTTGTTAAAAAGATCTGCAATTTTAGCTGCAAGCGTAACTCCGGTTGGACCGCCACCAACTACTACTACTGAAAGAAGTTCTCGCTGTTTATCTTCATCCGTCAAAAGATCAGCCTGTTCAAAATTATTAATAAGAGCGTTTTTTATTTGCTTTCCATCTTGAAGTGTTTTGAGTGAGTATGCGTGATCCTTTGCTCCTGGTGTTCCAAAAAAGTTAGTTTCTGAACCGATTGCCGAAATCAGGTAGTCATATGAAAGAGAAAGCCCGCGAGCAGAATCACCATCAGGTGTGTGATCAGCTGGCGGATGGTACATAACCGTTTGTTTGTCAGCATCAACAGCATCTACTCTCCCTTGCTCAAAATGGATCTTATTGTTAGATATCATAGTTCGAACCGACTGACGGATACTGGAAGGAGCCAGATTGCCCGCAGCTATTTCATAAAGCATGGTCACGTACAAAAGATGGTCAGTGTCAGAAATAAGTACAATTTCTATGTTATCGTCTGAATGTGATTCCTTTACTAATGTCCGGCACGCATGAATCCCAGCATAACCGCTGCCAAGCACCACTATACGAGTTGGTTTATTATTACGAGCCTGATTTTCTTTATCTTCAGTTGAAGGTTTCATGCTTTTATTGTATCAATCACGCTCCTGCCAAACGAGCATCGCAAGACTCCCCCACGCCACAAATGTACTCAAAGCCGAAAGAAGGCAGTACTCGCATACTGCATCAATCACCTCCAGCTGTAAGTGCAAAAACCAGAGTGTAGCTAAAACTCCGGTAGTAGCCACACCTAACATAACCTTTAAAATAAAGCTGTCTCGCCACCACCAATATGAAATTGCACAAAAGAGTAGTAATCCGTAGTACCCAACACCAAACAACGCTACCGGAACCCCAAACACAGTAGCCCATGAACTCTCCAACACAATATTACATCCATCGACTACAGTGCAGACCACTAACCCTTCAGAAAAGTGTTTTGTGGTTAGATAAATAGCATCAATAAAGCCCACCAACAGGGCTGTGGCAAGTAAAATACTTACAACTGTTGTCAGCTTGGTATATTTCATGTGTTGCATGCGTTTTCTAGTGCTGCAACATCGGCCTCGCTTAAGGCAAGTTCATCAAGTGGTTGATCCTCCATTAGATAGTGCATAATCGACTCAGACCCGTCAACATGATTTATACCCAAGGCGTGCCCGAATTCATGAGCAAGAGCCAACCGAAGATCCTCTCCTGTTTCAAACTGGTACACGTTAATGGCTTCACCGGCATAAATAGCCTGATTAAATTCCCGACTGTTTCCAAAACGTTCAGTAAAAGTATTAGCTGTTTGATTGTATTCACGAGCCAAAGTATTTCCGCTGCTTGCCAACTCATTTATGTCTTGTCGCAAGTCTTCAAGTCGGCGACGTTCTTCAGCCAACGATTCACGTGTATTATCTAATTCTATTCGACGCTCTGCCAGCTCTTCGTGTACATCATCAGGAGCACCGCCTCGCTCTCTCCATGTTTGCACCCGATCATTGTACTCAGCCAGATTAGACTCATATTCTTGACGTCGAGCTTGATACTCTTGCAGCAAATTATCGTAACGACCAGATATCTCTTCGTACCTTGCTATAATCTCTTCGTGTGACGATTGTATTTCAGAAAGTTCGCTTTCAAGTTGATTAACTTCGTTTGTGCGACGCTGCCGCATATCAAAAACAAAGTTAACCTGTAGTTCCGCTTCAGGGTCGTAGGTAAATAATTCTTTGTCTACCGCCTGCTCCCATACGGTCTCGGCCGCAGATAAATGTGATCGAGCTGTTGAGGTAGAAATATCAAATTCTTCATCTATACTTCCTATTTGATATGCAATAGGCCGCTCACACGGACCAACAAAAAGGTCGTTGGCTATAAAACCTATTATGCCGACTGCGGCAAGTATTGTAATAACCCCAAATGTGTACCGCATAATATTAGAGTTATGGCCTGTAGTATATCACGATTCGGGTTGGTTGAGAGCAGAGGCAGCCTCATTAGCTTTTACTGCCTGAGAGCGTGTCAGATCCGTTCCATTACTACCTGAATTCATAAGATTGGACTTGTCACTTACATGCGACAAAGATAGTGCATGACCAACCTCATGAGCCAAAACGCGAAAATCAAACCCGGTTGTGTACTCAGCTACAGCAACTACCTGCCTGCCAGAAAAAGCAATTCCGTTTATGCCACCGAGTGTTTCTGTTACCACTACATGCAGCCGGTCTTCAGATAATTCAGGGAGATAGTCTCGAAGTCTTTCTGGTGAGTTAACAAGTTCAGGGCCCGGCTGGTTTGTTTCTTCAATGTTTACCGTCGACACCTCAACTGGCTCTAACTGAACAGCAGCCTGCTTTAGAATCTCATTAGCATTTGAAACTAACTGATCTACTCGATTTTCATCCATCTGACCTTCATTTGTTAGCACAAATACTGTTGTGGGTATAGACCGTTCCGAAGCATCTATCAGCGTAGAGTAGTCGCCTGCAGAAGTTTCAGCCGGTGTTGTCTGAAAGCGAGCAAACTGGTAGATTCCTCCCAGATACAACATAGCCCCGATAAACAGAAGAGCTACTAATATACGAGCAACTCTTTGCAAGGTGCTGGGCTCCCGAACAGGCTCAGGCGTTTTATCCAGTGGAGTTACGTTATCTGTTCTTATAATCCGATACTCTTTCATGGTGGTGAAATAGTATCATTCATTCAGCTTGAAAATAGCAAGCAAAAAGTCCGTGGATTTTCTGACATGATGTATAAGGTGGTAAAAAATGATATATTAAAAGTGTTTATGACTGGAATGACCACATCGCATGACCGAAAATAGTATTCCCGATATTGAAAATTATTTTCTTGTCGGTGGTTTACACTCAGCCGGTTTAATATCTCGAGGTGGTTCGATTGACTGGCTGTGCCTTCCTCACTTCGACTCGCCGTCCGTTTTTGCCCGACTGCTGGATACTGACCATGGCGGCACCTTTTCATTGGTCACCGATACGCTTGATTTTACGACTTCTTACATAAAAAATACTCCAATTGTTGAGACAAAGTGCGAAGCTGAAAACGGAGTTTTCCACCTGTATGACTTCATGCTTCCACAACCAACCGAGGAATGTGAAAACCATGTACTAGTACGACGCCTGGAAGTGCAAGAAGGTAATCCCGAGGTGTCTTTCATTTTTGATCCTCGACCTGATTACGGAAATGTTACTCCGACCATTAAAAAAACTGAAGGGGAGTCTGCTGTAGAATTTTTATTCCGCGGAGACACGCTTCGGTTATATATACCTGAAGACACAAAAGTTGAGTCATGTGATGAAGGCGGTGTTCGTATAACTTTCCAGCTTTCGGATAGTCCACAAGAATTAGTCATGGAGTATATAGAAGGCGAAGCCGTCACTTGTGTGCACGATCACGAATTTCTGCCAGAAACTCAAAAATTTTGGAGAGAGTGGAATGGCCGTAAAGACTATCCTGATTATCAAAAAGAAGCTTTGATACGATCTGCCATCACACTAAAGCTCATGCAATACTATCCGACCGGAGCGATTGTTGCCGCCCCTACAACCTCTTTACCGGAAAATATTGGTGGCGAGCGTAACTGGGATTACCGCTATGTATGGATGCGGGATGCTACTTTCACTTTGTATGCCTTATCAGTTGTCGGATGTCGGAGTGAGGCACGTAAATTCTTTGAATTTATCGAGCACATAGCGGGAGACACGCAACTGGAAGATATTGATCTTATGTATACCATCCACGGCAATGAAGTACCGCAAGAGTACAATGTTGAAAAACTGGATGGTTATCGTAATTCACAACCAGTGCGAGTCGGAAACGAAGCTGCTCGCCAGTTTCAACTTGATGTGTATGGAACGTTGATTGATTCAGTTTACTTTTCTGTTAAACACGGAATGGAGTTTCGAAGACATGAGAAGAACCTGGTCCGAATGCTTGTGCGCCAAATACAAGAAAGGTGGCAAGACAAAGACAACGGGATCTGGGAAGTGCGGACCAACAAAGAGCACTTCACATACAGCAAAGTAATGGCATGGGTGGGCATGAACCGCGCTCTACAGTTAGTAGAAAGGATGGAGATTAGCCAAAAAAAGAAAGAAGAGTGGCACCAAACGGAGCGGAATATTCTTTCGTGGATACAAGACAACGCATACACCGACGACGGTAGACTCCTCCAGCATCCAAACACCACCCACCAAGATGCAACAAACTTTCTGTTCCCGCTTGTTAAATATCTAAACAAAGAAGACCCTCGGTCACGGGAGATTATTGAAAATACTTGTGAGGAACTATGTGAAGATGAAGTGTTTGTATACCGCTACCTTGTCGATGATGGTTTTGAGGGTGAAGAAGGTGCTTTTGTGCTTTGTAGTTGGTGGCTCATATCAGCGTGGGCCATCCTTGAGGAAACCGAAAAAGCCAAAGCGTTGTTCGAAAAATTCAGCGAACATATAGCAGATAACGGCCTCATGTCAGAAGAAGTACGTATAGAAGATGGAGCATACTTAGGAAACTTTCCGCAAGCTTTCTCACACATGGGCCATATTACGGCCGCTCATTACATCAACAAGTACGAAAACAGAGAAGATTAATTGCCACCCTCTTCTACAGCCTGAACCGTTGCCTGCAACACATACGCTTTTAGCTGCGTTTCGGAGATATACTCTGCAGCATCAATATTAGCTGCAATTTGGCTAACAACTACATCTGATTGCTTTTTTGTAGCCAACCACCCCCAAGAATCAGGCTGCGTTACCGTAACGTCTTCTAGCTGTGGATCAAGCTCTACCTCTACTCGGTAAGTGGTACCAACCGGAATAAACCCAAAAAGTTTAGCCGGACCGTCAATCTCCGTTATGACTTCTTCGTCACTGATATCTATCAGATCTATAGGTTCAGTAAGGGCAAGGTGGCGGGCATACACTTCTAAAAGATTTTCGTTAAGTACTGTTTCAGGATTGATATCTAAATCCTCAAACCGAGCCGGTGATGAGCTAATACGTTTTGGAACATCCAAGTTAAGATGTAGTTCTCCATGAGAGATTGACTCACTGTCCGCGCTAGTGCTGGTGGAAGCTACCGGCGTATTGGTGGCCGTAGGTGTATCGCCTTCAGAGCTTGTCTGAGCAAATACAGTTGATGCCGCCCCTATACCAGCCCCTACTACTGCAACAGTAATTAATAGAACAGATGCTTTTTTAATAATAGATTGCATGATGTGTTTAAAGGTTATTTTCTAACTTGCATCCTCCTCCAAATCTTCCTTAACATCCGCGAACTCATTCTCCAGATCATCAAAGCGTTTTCGAGCTTGCTTTACAAGGCCTGCTCCTTCTTTCACTTTCTCAAGACCAGCCTCTACATCAACCGCCTCACCTCCCTCAAGGTCAGCAATAATTTGCTTGAGCCGCTTTAGTGTTTGTTTTAGATTTTTCTCTTCTTCAGCCATAGTTTAATCTTTCTTTTGGTTAGTGTTTTTTACTTCAGACGTAATTGTACCATCTGTCACACGAATATCAGTTATATCTCCCGCTGATACGTCTTCTGTTGTGCGCACAACCTCATCTCCGCTTTTTACAATACTGTATCCCCGCGAAAGCAGACGAGACGGATCATTGACAGTAAGCTCTTTTTCTCTACTTTTAATGTTTTCTTTTAGGTCACTCATTAGGCGGTCAAATACTTGTATCATCCTATCCGTCTGAGTATTTAAATCTTTTTTTTGTAGCTCTTTCTGTTTTTCAGTAAGACGTACCGCTCGGTAAAATCGCTTCTTTAGATCGCGGAAGGATCGCAGGGCACGACTCTTGGTTGATTCTGCAGCCCGAATGAATCTGTTTTCAAGCGTCTCAAAATAACCGGCTACCTGGTTAAGCTGACTTTTGAGTGTGAGTGTGTGCCGGTCAATCTTTTGCTGAACTGTTTTTAGTTTCTTTTTAAAGGTTGTTTTAATTTGCCTTCCCGCCTGTTCGTCCAGCCACTGCCTGGTTGCCTCCCATGAAGAGCGGATTTCAACCGCAGCCATAGACGGAGTAGAAACCGATTTGTCCGCCGCCATAGCTACAAGCGGAACGTCTTTTTCGTGACCAATTGACGCAATTACCGGAACAGGTGAGTTCGCCACAGCTCGTACCAGCGCTTCAGAGTTAAAGGCTTGAAGCGCCTCCAAGCTTCCACCACCACGACCTATTACGATAATGTCTACATCCGTACCAGCAAAGTACTCCATGGCTTCTAGCAACTCTTCTAGAGCCCGCTTACCCTCCACTCGCGCATCATACAACTGTACATCAAAACCAAACGGACCGAGATTTTCCCATATGTCATCAATAACAGCTCCGGTCCGGGAAGTTATAACTCCAATTGATTCCGGGAGCGTGGGTAGATCACGTTTTTTCTCTTCTGCAAATACTCCTTCCTCGGTTAATTCCTTTTTGAGTTTTTCATACTGTGCTCGAAGCGCTCCTTCTCCGGCCGGTTCTATTGCCTGTACTTGCAAACGAAAACTTCCTCGTGGTTCATACACACTCGGATATCCGTCACATATTATCTCCATTCCCTCTCGCAGTTCGACGTCTCCCAATTCGTAAACATGCTGAGACACAAAACAATTAAGTACTACGCCGGCTTCAGCGTCTTTTAAGGACAAGTACACATTTCCGCTATTCGAAATCGACACTTCAGTAATCTCACCACGAACCCGAGCATCTAGTGAGCGAAGTGATTCATTGGCTTTCCGTACAAGCTCCCCAACTGAAAGTACATCTTCCTCCTCTTCTTCACTTTCTGCTGAACCTCCTTTTTTAACAATAGAAAGTATCTTGCTGCCGTACCGATCTGCTTTCTTCTCCCCAATACCATAAACATCTTTGAGGTCGGACTTAGTTTCCGGTTTCTTGTTGGCAATCTCTGTAATCGAGCGACGCTGGAGTATCCGATACTCTTCCACTCCGCGCTTGCGAGCTTCGCTCGTGACGAAAGCGTCCAATGCTTTTGTGATCGTTGTGGTACTCATGTATCCCTAGTATAAGTGTTTGTAAACATTAAAAAAAGAGTGTACCGCCGAGTAGCAATACACTCCTGATGTTGTTTAGTTAAGTTAATTAAACTACTTTTGAAACAAAGAAGAAAACTCCTGTTCTTCAACCGCAAACAAAGTTCCGGATGGGCAAGAAAGAGGACCGACATCCGATTCTGGTATTTGATACCGAAGGAGTGGTACATTATCATCGCCCACCCTACCAATTACCTGAACCTTCGCTCCTGGAGATATAGAGCATGAGCCCATAAAATCCTCACGAGAGTATTCTCCCGTTTCGATCCCTTCAGGGTTTAATACGGCGACTCTTTCAGATGAAGTTACTTGATAGGTAGATTTTGTGGATGATTCCTTTTCCCTTTCCAATACTGCGCGGATTTCTCTTTTGGTTTTTTTAGCAATATTCTCCTCGCTCGAAATAACAGAAAAATCTTGAGCATTCATGGTAAAAATTGTCCCATGAGGACAATCACCCACTTCAAGCTCGCGATTGTGCAGATAACGTATCTTGACAGAATCTTTCGGCTCTTCACGCACTCCCTCTAGCGTGTCGAGCTTCCCGCCAGGACGAACTGTGCAATCTTCTCCTTTCAATAGGTAAATACCCCCACCTCGAATCCCTTCTTCATTTTCCACCTCTACTAATTCAGATATAAGCGTGTACGCTACATTTTCTGGCTGATTATCACTCTTAAACTGAAAGTAAACGATAGCGGAGATCGCTATCACCAAAACCAGAAAAACAAAAACTAGTTTGCGACTCATAAGTATACACCTTGCGATTTGTTAAAGAGCAAAAACAAAAACGTTCGGATGCCAACAACCTACTTTTCGATCCATGAGTGATAGTATAATCTTTTTTTATACTCGTCAAACCCTTCTGCTCTTTTAAGTCCGTTTATCTCTCTACTGATATTGAAGACATGTAAGAATGCAACTCACTTACTTGCCAGAAGTTATCTGTTTGCCACCATGTTTGAAAATCAGTAAACTCATAGTTCTGCACGCGTGCACGGATGTGTCGGGGCGGCTTGTCTGGAAACGGGTTATGAGCAAGTAAATCCGTAACCGACTTGCTGCCTTCAAGTAACCGTACTGCAAAATTCTGAAACCAGGCCGGCGGACGATCCCGAAGTGCCGCAAACCACATCTGCCAGTCCAGACGCGGTTGATGTGGAGCAACCTGTGGCGGGGCATCCTTAGGACCGTTCGGTTTATATCTAAATTTATAGGCCTCCCAATTTTCACCATCCCGAGACCCCTCTATGGTAATCTCCGGACGCTGGGTTGTCATGTTGGCAAACAAGCCGTATGTGTTGGTGATGTGGAAAGGTTTTACCGATTGTAAGCTTTTCTGGATCACATTTGGTGGATTGAAGCGAGTAAGCATTTGAGCTGCCTGAAATCCTGACAAGACAAGATACGCCACTCCCACACCTACTGCCAACCACCCAAGCCAGACACCAACACTCGCTGATGTAACTGCAGCCACTCCGCCAATCGGCCACCCTAAGCCAACCGACTGCACGCCGGTGGTAACCGTATCAACCCATCCGGTAGGCAGTACAGATTGCCAAAGTGCATCATCAAACACCATAAGTGCAATACCGGCTGTAAGAATATTGAAAAATGTGTAGTTGCCGGTCAGCGCAATTATAACTTGAAGCAAAGTTATTCCGACAGCTCCGGCAAACCTAAACTTACGTGAAAGCCCAAGCAAGGCAGCACACCCTAACTCAATTACCAACACACCAGCGGTACCAATTTTGTGCACCCAAGCTGGCAGTTGATGTGCCAAGTATCCACCGACATTCGGAATCGGCTGGGTAAAGAAGTGGTAGTTCATCGCAGTTAGGTTTTCCCAGGTCTCACCACTCGACATGAACTTAACCGCACCACTCATTAGCATAACCTTTGCCAAAAGCCACCAGAAAACCCACACAGCTATGTTTGAAGAAGGGGTCAAAAAGATAGCCAGAAAGCCCGCCTCCAAGAGCAAAATATCCCATTGAAAGGAAAAGAACATCTGTCCACCGTTCACCACCGAAAGATACAAAACGAAGAGAGCTACAAGTGCTACACGAGGCAAAAATCCAATTATAAGACTTACAGAGCAAATAATACCGGCGATAATAATCAGTTGTATCATCCAGTCACCGGCACTGAAACCAAACAATGTTGGTACTTGTGTTACCCAACTTTCAGCCAGCGTTGCTTTAACTTGCGCCATGTACCGAGAAACCGGAAGTATTCCGTCTTTGCCTATAAGTCCGAACGCCTGAACTCCAAACGACGCAAACGCAATTAGGTATACTATTCCTAAAATCTTCAAAAACAACCAAGAAGAAAACACGAAGGAGCTGCTGGCTGTACCTAACCCCATCAGCGAGTAAGCCGTTGAGCGATTCCGTGCTACCAGTTGGTACACTGACTCGCTTACCCAACCAAAGCCGGGAATATTATCGTACATCCAGTTCCAGGTACCACTTCCGGAAATCGCCAGCATGCGAAATACCGCCTGTGCTCCACTTGTAACTTTTCCATCAGACTCTATGAACTGCACTGCTTTTTTAGCTTCAGCTTCGCTTACCTGCGGAAAATCTTCAACAGCTTTTTGGTACGGACGGAAAGCAACTTGCCCTTTCGTCTTTTTTCGCCACCAGTTAATCCATGTTCGGCAGAAAGAACAGTCGCCATCAAACAGCATCACTGGAGAGTCCGGATTATTCATCGTCCTTCGAGGAGATTACCTCTGCGTTGCGAATATCCGAGTCAGTGGTTTTAGCATCTCGTGCTTTCCGACGTTCGTGACGCTTTTTTAGATTATCCACCTCTTTTTTAGCTTTCCGCCACAACCAGAGCAAGCTTCCTGCCAACAACAAAATTGAGCCAACAAAAAGAAACAATATGATTTGAGCTACCACATACGGGCCGCCAAGCCAACTGGTAAACGAAAGCACACAAAGAAACGCTATAATCAGCAGCATCCATAAACCGTAGTAGATGGCATATCCGGTTAACCAGTCCTTAGCTATATCTTTTACTATCTTTTCGGGGCCTTCTCCATTTTGTTGTTTTTGCAGCCGATTTTTTATTCTTTTAAGCACTCGACCGCGGTTAAATATTTTGAAGATTTTCATGATTTAATCGATTACAACCTTATTGTAACCATATCACTGATTTTTCAATACCGCCTCTCGAATTTTACTTGATATAGCCTGAAAACGCCGATCTTTTTTTCTCACGTACGAATCAACCGAAAATGCCAGGTCATTAACTCCTAAAAGATGCAGCCCCGAAAGGGTGCGCAATCGAGACAGCGCAACATATCCTTGCCCAGCCACAAACACATTTGATAAGTCCATTGCCGCCTCATCCAGTGTCATTCCCTGGCTTTTATGGACAGTGATAGCCCACGCTAAACGCAGCGGTAGCTGTGAAATGTGAGCGCTTGATGAAGTATGGGGTCGACTCCACCGCATTCGCCGTACATGGACTTCCTTTCCATCGTTTGTCAGCACGATCGGCATACCGCTTTCAAACCGAATGACTTTACCTCGAGTCCCGTTCACAAACTCACCGGCCGGGTCATTTTTTATAAAGATAACCTGTGCTTCTGGTTTCAGCCGCAGTTTTTCTGCAGTAAGTGTACCCTTCTTGAGAATATCCGTTTCTTTTTTAGGGCCAGAGGTTTGCATGTTATAAACGTGCAAATCACCATCAAGCTTCTCAAGGCGGTTCTCGTTTACTGCTGACACATCTTTGTTGTGACTATAAAGCCTCGTAACATCTGTTAAATCCTTACCAGCATCTACCGTCCGGCTTCGCACTACATCCTTTGTTCCTTCAGTAACATTTCCGGAGCGGATGTCCGCAAGTACCTGCTCAAACTCTTCGTCCTCTTGCCTGAACTGCTCGGTAAGGTAACAAATTGCCAGCTCACTTTCATCCCAAACCTTTGCTTCTGTAATGTACTGCGGTCCGGATTTTTGCGAAATCGGCGGAAGCTGAAACAGATCACCACTCATCACCACCTGGAGCCCACCAAAGACCGCATCAGCTCGCCGCAGCTTGCGAGCTATCTGATCCAAAAGATCCAGTTGATCAGCGCTAAGCATACTCACCTCATCAATAATTAGCACATCCGTATTTACGTATCTTTTGTGCAAAAACTCTTTTTGTGCCAAAGCATCCAGCTCTTGCTTGTCCATCTGATCCTTAATACCCATCCCGGACCACGAGTGTACCGTTCGACCACCAATATGCGTAGCAGCAATACCTGTTGAGGCAGTAACCGCTACATTTAAGCCTTCATTTTCGCACCATTCAACGTAACGATTGAGAAGATGTGTCTTCCCACTTCCGGCCGGACCGGTAATATAGGTTGGAAGACCTCGTTTTAAAATGTCTAGAGCTTCATCCTGTGTCATAAAAATAAAAGTTAAGACAACTAAAACTACACCTCAAACAAGTTATGATTTTTCATAGTAATCTTTTCCGTGAAGTTTTTCAGGCCGCATGTCTTGGTCATCATATTTCTTATATCCTTCACCATACCCTCGGCGCTGCATGAGCTCTGTCGGTGCGTTTCTAATACGTTTTGGAATTTTAAGATTACCATGCTTGTTGACATCAGACTGTGCTGCCCGGTACGCCTCGTATGACTCACGACTTTTGTTGCAGTTGGATAAGTATACAGTAGCATCCGCCAAGTTGATTTCAGCTTCCGGCAATCCAACAGCTTGTACCGCATTGAAAGCAGCGTTAGCCACCACTAAAGCCGTCGGTACAGCTTGTCCGATATCTTCAGACGCAAAAATAACCATCCGACGCGCTATAAATTTTGGATCTTCCCCTGCTTCGATCATTCTGGCAAGATAGTACAAAGCTGCGTCCGGCTGGCTAGCTCGCATACTCTTAATAAAAGCACTGACTGTGTTGTAGTGCTCTTCGCCCTCCCGGTCAAATCGTAGATGTTCACTGGCTGCAGCCTCCTGAAGTGTTTCTTTGGTTACTTCACCATACAACTTGTTGGCTGCTTCAACCAAAGCAATCGCACTCCGGGCATCACCGTTAGCCGATTCTGCAGCCGCCTTTATTGTCTCCTCGCTCATATCTATATCCGTACGTTGCAGAATTTGTGCTACTTCCTCTTTGGAGAGGGGGTTTAAAGAAAACACTCGCGTACGAGAAAGCAAGGCTGAATTCACTTCAAAACTGGGGTTTTCAGTAGTTGCCCCAACTAAAAGCAAGGTTCCATCCTCTACATACGGAAGAAGAAAGTCTTGCTGTGCTTTGTTGAACCGATGAATTTCATCCAGAAAAAGCAGGGTTTGTTCTTGTACCTTTTTAGCCTGTGCCACCACATCTCGCAAATCCTGCTTGCCGGCATCAACAGCACTGAGAGCGTGGAAATCAGCGTCTAAGGCTTCAGCATAAATCTGTGCTATTGTAGTTTTTCCAGTACCTGGCGGCCCCCACAAAATAAAACTCATTTCGTACCCGTTCTCAATTGCATTACGCAACGGTTTTTCTTCACCTACCAGATGTTCTTGCCCTACAAAATTTTCAAGTGAGGTTGGGCGGATTGTATCGGCTAAAGGCTGCATGTTTTTATCATATTACTCTTTTTGCTTGCCAAGTACCGTGCTCGCATCTAAAAACCCTCTGTCAAAAGTTTTGTGAATCCGTTTTTTATTTGAGTCCATAAATGAACGTAGCGGCAGAGAGCCAGTTGGTTGAATTGAAATTATTCGCGGATCTTGTTGCATTTTCTTTAATTTATCTCGTTTACGTTGGGCATACGTGCGCAACTTCTCCGCCATAGGGTTCGTGTAAAAATAAGACATGGTTTTAAATAAATATTCATCGGGCGCAACACCAGTTGGATGATTAGTTATTACCACAACTTTATCATGCCCGTCATCAAAAGCTTTCTCTATCGGCAACGGATCAGTAATTCCACCATCAATGTATTCGCCTTCATTCACTGAAACAGCTGGGTACATAAACGGTACAGCACATGCAGCTTTCATAAGAGAGAAAACGTTGTGTTTTTCCGGAGACACATATACCGCTTCACCACGATCACGATCCGTCAGAGTAAAATTTATACGGACAGGGGAATTGACTGCTTCTTCTACATCTAACCACAAATTCGAATCTTCTTCAGATACAATTCCAGCTAAATATTCAAGATCAAGCCAATAACGACCTTTGAATATCTTTTTTAAGTCAACAAACTGATCGCCATGTATATGGTTTCGCCAAACATGTTCAGCTGGATAGTGTTGCCCGGATGCAAAAAACATCGCCATGCAAACACCAACTGACGACGCATACACACTGTCCACCCAACTGTTACCCAATTTGCGAATCAGCCGGACCATTGCACCAGCGTTGTATGCTCCGCGAAGACCACCCGGTCCAATCACTAAAGCTGTTTTCGTATCATTGTCAAACATTAAATGTCAATTACTCAAATTAATGACTGTACATTTATTAGAAAACTGACAAAGGAACGCGGAGTATCCTGTCATCATTCGATACTGGGTTACCGCGACCATCAGTATTTGATGTAGTTACATACAAGAAACCATTATCGGGGCCGAGTGTGACGGTACGTATTCGACCAAACTCCTCCTTGAAATGTGCCGTTACTTCACCGACCTGCACTTCTGTACCGCCACTTTGTATTGGTGCGGTATATATAGCCTGGCCTCGAAGACCGCCAAAGAAAAGCGTTTGGTTATGAATCTCAAGACTGGCCGGAGCCCATGTAATGTCTGGACCAGAATGCGTCATCGGCGGCAAAGCGTCACATTCTTCAGCTGACATTTCTGCCGGAAGTGATGGTGCATACATATCGTCATTACTACACGTCTCATCACCTTCAAGGTACGGCCAACCATAGTTACTGCCAGATTCTATAAGGTTCACTTCATCAAGTCCGCTTCGCCGACCGGACCGTCCATGTTCTGTTGACCACAATCGATCGGAGTTATCCCACGCCAACCCTTGCGGATTACGATGCCCGTAAGAATAAGTCGCATTGCTATACGGATTACCTTCCGGCACGGTCCCATCATCTTGAAGCCGCAGTATTTTCCCGGTCAGCGTACTCGTTGCCTGTGCTGACTGCGGATTTCCAGCATCACCGGTAGTAACAAACAACTGACCATCAGGAGCAAAGGCAATGCGCCCACCGTCGTGGTAGCTAGCACCCGGAATACCATCAACAATTATAGTTTGGTTCTGCAGAGTACCGCCCGGCTGATAGTTGTACCGCACAACGCGATTGTGGGTACCTTCTTGGCTTTCATAAGTTTCGTATATGTATACCCATTGATTATCAGAAAAATCCGGATGAACAGCTATTCCCAGCAACCCACCTTCACCAGTTGGCTCCACCGAATCAATGGTCGAGCTGGCTAACCTTTCTCCGTCTCGTGTCATTTCCAGTAAATTACCGGTTCGTTCCGTCACCAATAAGTTGCCGCTCGGCAAGAAGTCTATTCCCCATGGCACAGAAAGGTTTTCAGCAACTACTTTCAGAGATTTTTCAGCCTCTTGACTGGTAGAGGTTGCAATCCTTTCTGTTTCCTCTGTAGGAGAAAAAAGTAGCGGGCGCACATCAACAAGCGCAAACACACCAGCTGTTAGCACGGCAACCACCCCAACTGTTATAAGCAGCTTTTTCATGGTCTTTATTGTATCACTCAGTAGTTATACCTGAACTGAAGTTAAAAGTTACCGTAATTTAGACTGCAGATCAGATATCAAAGCAGCAGCTTCTGCTATTTGGCTAGCAAGGTCGCTTAAGTCTTCTTCGCTGTTACTGCTATCTTCGTCACTTTCAACCTCTTCTTGTGTACTCTCATCACCCTCTTCAGTATTGTTTGATTCACCTGTTCGAACTAATACATCCCCTACTCTGTCGACACCTTGTCTGTATCCTATGTCTTCAGCCGCCTGATTAAGTTCCTGGCGAGTTTCCTCATTAACTAATCCATACCCGGTTGAGTAAGCCCGACCTTCGCATACTATGTTTTTATCACACTGGAAATCTTGCAGTGCTTGACGTGTTTTAGCCCCAAAAAAGTTAGTCTCATTACCCGAAGATCCAGGGCCGTTATTAGACAGGCTATACCCTAGATCGTTTAGCAATCTCTGCAGTTCTACCACCTCCGGATCCCTCACCCCTCCTACTAATTTTTTGGTAATTACTGGATCTTCTACAGTTTGGTCATTGTCCGTACTAGTTCGTGTATCTCTTACTAATTCTCCATCTTCTCGCACCCGAACTGGAATACGAGTACTTTCACTTTCTTGCGTATCTGGCGTGGTAGCATCTAAGTTTCCATCATCCCAACAAAGTGATGACGGTGACCACGGTTGTAAGCCAAGAGAATCATATAACTCTCTTGCATACTCAATGTTTCCTTCCGGTGTAAAGATATCCAACCCAAGATCTTCTGCTGGTTCTTCGTGAAGGTTTTCTAAGATTTGAAATACTCCAATCGCACTTGACTCGGGATTTTCAAGTACATCACCATCCGAATCAAACTGACGAAAACTTGATTCACATCGCGCAACTTCTACCATGGGATGATCTTCACCAAACTCATCCTCTACCATCTCGCGAATATCGTAATCTGTGTCATCTCGCTCACGCTCTTCTTCAACCTCTTCGTCTCTATCGTCTTCACTTCGAGGCTCCAAAATCCCCACCGCCTCAGTGCTTAGAGGTATTAAGATAACTGTCAAGGCTAGGAGTATTCCTGTACCATACTGAAAATAATTCATATAGTAATCATGGGTTAATGATAAGTCAGACTCTTCTGTTAGATGAAGAAGAGTCAGCCCGCTGTTTGATTACACCCACTTTCTGTCTCATGACCTTCACTCCTGAGCAAAAAGAGTGGAATCAAGGTCTTTTGACTTAAGAAGAAGTTGCAGTGGAAGTGCTCTCTGTGGAGGTAGATTCTGACGGAGTTGATGTAGCTTCTGAGTCTTCGGTTGTGTACCGCACTACTATATTGTCACCGTCAGAAAATACGTACTCTGAACCATCTACGGTCTCTCCGTTTACCTCAACAGTACGCTCTGCATTTTCACGATCAAACGATTCACCCCACACAGTAAAGAAGTCTTCTAGAGTCCGGTTAATTTCAGTACTGGCTGTTTCTATGTGAATTTCACCCGTCTGGTCATGCGTATGCACTTCAGCCATACACTGCGTATTAATACCCGCCCTGGCTGGAATAGACTGTTCTTGACCATCAACCAAAACCGTTAAGTTGGCATGGATGTGGTTAATAGCCTGTTGGTGACCACCGGAAAGACACGGCACTTCAGTATCAGCAAACGTTTCTGCTTGCGTTTGAGAACTTTGAGAGCCGTATATCATCAATCCTACCGCCGTAACTATAACAATGGTAACGATATAACCTTTCTTACTCATATGTACTTTAATTTAGTTAGTTTCTAACAATAAATAAATCTAAGAAATGTGTACTAGTCAGTATAGCAAATATTATGCCTACAAGATATCCTCAGTCAACCTTGAAAGCTTCGAGTGACTTTTAAGATAACGCAAAATGTATGGTCTGAGTATATACATAAGACAAACTATCAAGAATGGAATGAGGACATACAAGAATATCCCGCCAGGAATTGTATAACTTGCGCTTCCGATATACAAACCTGCCCAAACAAGTAAATTGCTCAAGATTGTCTGTGCCAGTATAAGTGTTACATAAAATTTTATCCGATTTACTTCAAACGCCCCCGCCGCAACTGAAGTAGCAGTAGCCAAGTTCGGTATGGGGAGAAGTTTGGCAGCCGTAAACAACAACATAAAGTGATTGTGAAAAAACTGAGTACTGGCTTGCTTGTATTCTGAAGTCTCCAAAAGCTGTGCATACGAGCGCAAGTAAGGCAGCCGGTATACAAGCTTAGACCCGCTTCGACCCGCTTGATAAAACAACGTGTCGGTAACAATCCTTACTGAAATGAACACAATAATTACAGCCAACGGATTAAAAAAACCAGCAGCCGACAACACTCCAGAAGCAAAGGCTGTAGCAGGACCTTCAATCATCATAAGCACGACCATGGCAATATATCCGTACGTAGAAAGCAACGATGAAACTGAAGAGTCTAATACTAAGTCAAATACCATGTGAAAAATAGCAAATAAAAGCCCTTGGTTTTGTTATCTATTCAGCCAAAAGATACTGCTAATACATAGTAGCAACTCATTTAATATTTTTCGAGAATATAGTGATTAAACCTGACAGTCCGGGCAAAAATGTGTACCTCTTCCTGCACAACGAATCTTTTTTATGGACGCACCACACTGCTCACACTTTTCTCCCTCCCGCCCAAAAACAGCCAACTTGTCTGTAAAATTTCCCTTTTCGCCACCTGTGTCAGCAAAATCTCGAAACGTAGTCCCTCCAAGCTCAAGCGAGTCTTCAAGCACTTCTCGGGTAGCCACAAAAAGTCGGTCTAGTTCTTTAGAAGATAAACTATCGGCAGTTCTGTCAGGCCGAATACTTGATCGCCACAAAGCTTCATCAACGTATATGTTTCCTAATCCAGCAATATCCTTTTGCCCCAAAAGCACCGCCTTAACGCTTGTCTGGCGACCAGCAAACACATCAGCAAACCACTCTCGATCGTAATTTTCTCCTATAGGTTCACGCCCGAGTTTTTCTTTTTGCTCTTTTACCTCTTTGACAGTGGAACGCTTGAGATATCCAAACTTCCGCATGTCATTAAAATAAAGATGCGATCCATCTTTGAATGTAAAAATAACACGAGTGTGCTTGTGTGGCTGATCAGGTGTCGGGCGATTAAGTGCATGCCCACCGCCGTACTCACGTCGACCAGCCGGAGTTTGAAAGATAAGCCGACCGGTCATCTTAAGATGGCAAATAATAAACAATTCTTGGTTGTCTTCTTCTTGGGTCAATCGAAAAAATAAGTACTTTCCCTTTCTGTCTATACCCTTAAACTTACTGCCAGTAAGAGCTGTTATGAAATAGCGATCATTCTTCACCGACTTCCAGTCTCGCACGTCAATATCCTCTATCGTCTTGTTGACAATCTTCTTTTCTAACTGTTGGCGAACCACCTCTACTTCCGGAAGTTCCGGCATATTATAAATTAAAATTACAAATCAAACTTTTAACAATTAAGACAGTACCCAGGATAGTCAGCCGGCTCTTCTTCGTGAGGGCGACACTCACCTTCTATACAGTAGTAGACCGCACTGTTAACTTTAAAGTCTTCCGCCCAGTCAGCGTCAGGAAACTGACAGGAACTAGGATTGTCATATTCACAAAATCGTATAGATAACTGCATTACTCGCTCACCATCAATTTCCCAATTATCCCAATCATAGACCGATCCTGGCCATGGTCCGTCCGGCCAAGCTTCATTACCAAGATACGACTCCATCTCTGAAGGAATACTACGATCCTCGTCAGGTGGATACTCATTATTATCCTGTCTGTACAAAAGTACCGCTGAATGAAAAGACTCAGCTTCGGATTGTGCTCTTGCTAAGTAAGCTTGGTCTCGTGTTCCCGACATAGATGATAAAACTACCGAGGATAGCAAGCCGATAATAGCAATCACGATCAACAGCTCAAGAAGAGTGAAACCGTTTTGTGAAGTCATATATTTTTTAAGCCAACCTCACTACTGTTATTAAATATCAAGTAATATCTCACTAAGCTTCATTATACATAAGCGAAACCCCGCCCTTTCAATTTTGAAAGGACCGGGTTTTCTGGAAGGATAATTACATCTGTAGCGTATGCTACAGCAGATCTGATGTACCATCACGGTACACTTATGGAGACGAGTGGAGGTGGTTTTTATTACAGTTATTTACTCTCGTTCACGAACACCGTCAACTGGCACTCCTGAAGGTAGTAAATCACCGTCTTCATTACGACGGTCCGGCAACTCCAAGGCAGATTCGACATTTTCGAGTGTCGACTCGATACTTTCATTATGTATATCTATATCTTTTGTGGAAGAAGAGCGACGTGAAAGCGGCTGATTTTCTGACCCTGTACTCGTACTGCTGGTGGCTCCGGATTGAACTTCCGCACTAGACGTACCGGCAGGTGTATCTGTAGCGGTTGAAGTAGAAACACCTTCTACATTATTTTCGTTCGTTGTTGTGCTAGTGCTGTTTGTTTCTGCAGAAGAACTAGCTGTATTTTTTGGTTCAGTGAGGAACTCTCTAGTTATCACTTCTATCGGCACTTCCGTAGACTCACGCAAGTTAAGTATCTCTAACACAACATAAGCCTTCTTCAACCCATCTCGAATATGCGAACCTGCTGCTGTATAGTTTTTGTTTTCAAGAGCCTGTGTTGCCGCATCAACTTGACCTGATGATCTTTGCAGCAACTCCTTGAGATCTTGTCCTTCAGGTTGGTCAGCCAAAGTGGAGCTTGCCGCATTAAGTTGATTATTAGCCTCCTCAACTCTATCTCCAACCAAAGCTAGTAATTCCTGAGCTGACTGTACTGATAACTCTTGGTCTTTGGTTGATGTAGTAGCGTCAACCGACCCACGAGATCGTACACTTACCTCTGGAGAAAGGTCGCTATCCGTTACTTCAGAGAAATCTTGCTGAGTTTGCTTTTCTGCAGCAGCTTGTATGTCTTCTATAGTGTTGGCTATAGCAGTTACTTCTGACTCGCTTATATCAATACTGTCTTTTTTGGTGAGATTATTTAGCACTTCTTCCTGCTCTCCCAATGTGGAAGAAAGTTTGTCTTTTAGAGAACCAGCTTCACTATCTGCCTCTACTGAAATATCCTCGATATTATTCCGGGCTGAGGTAATATGTTGGTTGATCTCAGCCGCCAAATCGCCAGAGATATTTTCGTTTAAGTTTCCTCGATCGGCCAGTGCTTGAAGTTCTTTAATACGCCGAGCTGTTAATTCTGACTCAGTTTCAGCCTCAGAACCTGGTGATATAGAAGCCAATTGCATAAACTCCTCGTTAACATTTGTCTTAATTGGGTATAAGAAATCTCCTGGAAGCGACCCTTCTGCAGCAAGCGATACTCCTCCCAGCGTAAACAGAAGCATTGCCGTGACGAGAGCCGATCGTCGCAAACGACGAAAAACTTGCCATTCACCCACCCATAACGTATTAGTGGGTGTGTTGGTGTTTTCAATATGTTCTTGAATTGATGTACGCAAATCAGACCGGTCTGATTCCTCAAGACCTATTTTGTCGATATTTTTTATGTATTTTTTAAGAGGTTTTTTGTTCATATATGTCGTTTTTATATATCACTCCTCATCCTCATCTAATTTAAGCACTTTTCGCAAACGTTTACGCGCACGGTGAAGTCGAACAGAAATTGTGTTTTCACGTTCATCCTTGATTTCTGCTATTTCTTTGGGTCCAAACCCTTCAACCATATTAAGAGTCAGGACATCCCTATCCTCCTCCTTCAGTGTCTTAAGCGCCCGCAAAACTTGCTCAACCTCCGCTTTCGCCTCAATATTCTCAAGTTGGTCTACAATCCGTTGCGGGTCAAACTCACCCAAATCTCCCATCTGCACTGCTTTTTTCTTCTTATAATGATCTTTTATTAAGTTATTAGCTACCGTAAAAACAAATCCTTTTATGTGGCGAACATCTTTGCCGCGAGCCAGATAATCCCAAGTGCGAGTGAAAGCTTCTTGTGTCAAATCGCGAGCCGTCTCGTGGTCAGAAGTCTTAAACAAGCAGCGCCGGTACACCGCATCGGCGTGCTTGTCATATACAGCTAAAAATTCTTGCTTATCTGGGTCACTCATTAAATGTAGACGAAATACTTTATATTTCCTTACACGGGGGTTCTCTCTTTTTGCACTTAAAATGAAAACCTATACCTTAATTATAGCTAAGTAAACCACTCTATAAGCTTCAGTATTAGCCACAAAAGAAAGCTAAATAAGGTTGTTTGCAAACTTTTATGCCTAAAATGGTTTCTGGCTGAAACACATACACCATAAACCATACCGCTAGTGATGCAACAAGATATTCTACTCTATATCTTGCATCGACACATCTTTAGAGTTCTCGGATGACTGAAGATCGTCAGCTGAAATAGTAATCGTATCACCAGCTTGAAGACCTGCATTAATGATCTTCTCAGCAATTGCATTTTCAACTGTGTTTTGAATCACCCGCTGAATAGCTCGAGCACCAAACTGAGGATCGTATCCTTGCTCGACAATGTAAGAAGGAAGATCTTCATTGATTTCCAACTTGTATCCACGCCTTTTTACTCGACCACGCAGCTCAGCCAAAAGCAGTCTGGTAACCTTTTCCAACTGCGGCCTGGATAATGGATGATACACTACCGTGGCATCAAATCGATTTATAAGTTCTGGTCGAAATATACCCGAATCAATCAGATCTCGAATAATATTATCCTTTTCCTTCTCTAAATCTGCACCATCTTCCACCAAAGAGAAGATTTCGTCTGACCCTGCGTTGGAGGTCGCAATGATAATACTATTCTCCAAATTAACTCGCCGACCTCGACCATCAGTAAAGTATCCTTCATCAAGAATCTGCAAGAACAAATCGTGTACTCGAGAGTGTGCTTTTTCAAATTCGTCCAGAAGAAGAACTCCGTATGGGTTTTCGCGCATCATATTTGCAAACCGCCCACTCTCTCCGGACCGGCCACGCAGTGTATCAACGGATTTTGGTTGACTGTACTCAGACATATCCAAACGCTGCATGGAAGATTCACCCTCAAAATAAGTTCGAGCTAGCGTCTTCGCCGTCTCTGTTTTCCCCACACCGGTTGGACCAAGAAAAAGAAAGGTGCCGATAGGGCGGTTTTGGTTTTCAACTCCGGAGCGATTTCGTTTCAGTGCTTGTGATACAGCTTCCACAGCCGCCTCTTGACCAACAATCCGTTCACTCATTCGATCTGCAAGATTCGTTAGTTTAGACCGCTCTTCTTCCTGCACAGCACCGGTAGGAACTCCGGTTTTTTCTGACAGGTACGTGTTAACGTACTCTTTATCAACAAAGCCCGTTTCTTTCTGCGTCAGTATCTCAAGCAGAAGATTCACTGCAGCTTCGGGCATTTCGTCATCGGTAATCAATTCTCGACCGCCGCGAGCCACCGCCTGCAGTCCGGAAACCGTGCACACAGCACTGCCCTCGTTCGATTCAGCCACCTCTTCTAGAAGACGCATCAAAGTACCACTTTCAACTTCACGGACCGGAACAGCTCCAAAATGAGACATTACTCCGGTTCCTTCTAGTGACTGATGATACTCCGCTTGTGTGACCGTAGCAATAATCGGCAGGTCGGGGTGCCGCAAAAATGTATCAAGTATCCCGAAGATGTCCACTCCTATATTGTTAGCTTGACTGGAGAATTTGGAAATATTTTCAATTACCAGAAGTACATTTCCGGCTTGCGTTGATTCCATTAATATTTTCTTCAACAACCGATCAAGGCGGGCCTTGTCCTCTGTGGCTGTGATAAGTGCCTGCGTATCAAGTACGTTTACATGGTAGTTTTCAACCTCCTCAGGAACATCGCCACTTTCAAGACGCATTCGTACTTGATTAATAATGTCATTGACACCGCCGGAAGCGTCTCCTACCAAAAGCACATTTCCATCTCGTGGTCGAGATAATATATTAAATACCTGAGAAACATCCTCCGAAAAGGCCTGATCAACGCTATTGACGCCTAAGAATACAGATTTGTCTTGAGTTGATTTAGAAAACTCCTCTAGCGTATAAGCCTTACCGTAGCTAAAGTCACGACCGATTGCAGAAACGTTATTTAAGTGATCCTTAGACCACACACGAGTCTGATAACGCCAACGACTGTCCCGATGCATAACCCACCGAGCCGCCGCCAAAAATTGATCTTTACTTATCCCGTTATCAAATAGGAAATCTGCTATCCCCTCGTCTCCTTCATGCAAAGCCCGAGCCAGAGATTTAATATCTACCGCCCCCTCTTCAACATGCTGGACACAGGTTTCCAAGGTTGGGCCTTCTCGATTTTGCACAAATTCCTTAACCTTGTTTAGCTGAATCCCGCAGCGCAAAAACGTATGTTGTCCGAATCTACTTACAGAAAACCCGGCAGCTAAGCCGCCTACATCTTTAGACCGCAGTAAGGTCTCGGCGGCTGGATACGATAAAACATCCCAAGCCGCTTGATAACTTTTGTGATTATTTTTTGTCTTTGCAGGATCGGATAA
>CAYVKO010000001.1:83469-91412 GCA_964452185.1 uncultured Candidatus Saccharibacteria bacterium | reverse complement strand
GGGGTTAAGACCTTCAGGCTTACAGCCGTTGACACAAAAGGTCAGCGGTCGATAACGGCCACGAAAGACATCGTCGTTTATGATCCAGCTGAAAAAGAGCTGGTCAACAAAACGTTCGATGTCAAGATGTCCGGTTTCGTTTCGAAAGGTGAAAACAGCCGGACCATCCAATGGGCTGATGACAGTGGTGTCAGGCTGCTGGGCGAAAATGAGAAAGCCACAAGCCAAATCCACCTGGATTGGACCGCGTACTTTAGTGGTGAAAACCAGGAGGAGTCTGAACACCACGGTCTGTTTCTGCAGCCAGAAGGTGAAGATGATTATATCCTCACCGAGGTCATGCGCGATGCGGACGACAACATCGCGGGCTCTGGAGAACATGACCGGCCGGTGGATATCGCCACTGTGCTTTCTGGCGGAGAGCTAACTGCCGGAAAGCGATATAACGTGGGAGCATACCACGAAAAATGGAGATATCCGGATCGAAGTTATCCCGGCCCGGCATCGATCCATTTCGGTGATGATGACTCGCTGACCATCACCTTCACCGTACTTCGAGAGAAATAAGTTCCTTTCACTAGTTCTTTAATTTTAGTTTTTAGAAGACACAACGCCCTGCTGGCATACTGCTGGCAGGGCTTTTTTATTGATCAACCAGTAAGACGCTTGCGGCGTTTGTTTTTATGAAAAGATTGAGCAAAGCGGTGAGCTTCAGAGTTGGTTACCATAATATCCTTCCGGTGTTCGTCAATTACTCCTCCTGGCCCTAAAATATCTTTCGGATCATGACTTTCATCCTTTATGACTGATACAACAGGTATCTCTACTCCGGCATTTTTTAACTCTGAGAGTACTGCATTACGTTGCGCTTTCCCGCCGTCAATTACGAATACATCAGGATACGTCCATTCAGGATGACCCAACCGACGACGAACTACTTCAGCTAAGGCTTTTGGGTCATTGGATGTGTCTACTGATTTAATATTGAACTTCCTGTAATCACTCTTTTGGGCATATCCGTCTTCAAGTACCACCATGGCTCCAACCATGTCTTCTCCGCCGGTGTGAGCAATATCATACCCTTCCAGCCGATTACCGGCTTCGCCTGCATCGATTGATTCTTTTTGTATCAAAGATACGTCGTTAATGTGATCCAGAGAAAACAGTTTATCTTTAAGATCCTGCGCCTTCTCGAACTCTTCTTTCCTGGCAGCTTCATCCATTTGCTTTTCTAACTTCTCTCGAAGCGTATCGGTTTTGCCAGAAAGAAACAGTTTTATATTATCGATAGTATCGGCATACTCTTTGGCAGTTACTCCTCCGGTGCAAACACCCGGACACAATCCTATCTGATAAGAAAAGCACGGTTTGGTGCTGTCTTTATCTTTGGCTGGTGTACATTTTTTGCCTCTGTATGGAAAGATTTTTCGTATGATCTTTAAAGCTTCTTTGAGCTGACTCTGGTTGGTGTATGGCCCGAAAGTTTCTGTTACTTCATCCGGATCTATAACTGTCTGTAACTCACGCTCCCGCTCTACCCGAATTTGCGGAAATTCTTCATTCGTAATAACAACAAAGCTGTGTGACTTATTATCTTTCTCTTTGGTGTTGTACGGCGGTTTTTTCTTTTGGATGAGATTCCTTTCTAGAATAAGCGCCTCCAGAACAGAACCGGTGGTCTCGTAGTTGACATCATTTACCTCATTAACCATTTTTTGAATAAGTGGAGACCGACTTCTTTGTATATCTGAGTTGAAGTAGCTGCGTACTCGATCACGTAGTGATGTGGCTTTGCCTATATAAAGCACATCACTGTCGGCTTTAAAGAAGTATACGCCCGGCTTGTCAGGTAGATTATCAATTTTTTCCTGTAGTTTTTTGGTCATAATATAGATTATACACCTTACTTCACTACCCATTATATACCATTGACAAAACAATAATTTATTGTAATATAACAGTGGATCCGATCTTCTGACACAAACAAGTTTCTTGCCATGTTAACGCAAATCAAGCAGGCATCTCCTGTTACCGTAGCTTACTTTCTGAGCATAGGAGCGATTATGATTGCATTCTCTTTCTTGAGTGTGTATGTAAATATCACTCTAAGTATGAGTGAAGCCAGTGATCCGCTTGTACATCTTCCGGCTGAGCTGACTATTGTAAGTATAGTACTGGGTTCAGTTCTGCTTGGCTGTGGTCTTTCAGGCTTTTTCAGTACCTCTTAAGGTACTTTAGTTCTTAACACCTTTCCAGCCAGTACGTCCTACGCGACGTACTGGCTTTTCTATTGATTAAGTTAGCACACCTACAAAACCTCTTTGAGGTATTCTCCGGTAGCGCTCTCTTTTTTAGCTACTTGTTCAGGGGTTCCGGTAGCCACAACTTCACCGCCATGCTCTCCACCACCCGGCCCCATATCTATCACATAATCAGCATTTTTAATAACGTCCAGGTTGTGCTCGATTATCATTACGGTATTACCTTTATCGACAAGCTCTTGCAAGATTCCAACCAAACGCCGCACATCGTCATAGTGAAGCCCGACCGTCGGCTCATCAAGAAGATACATGGTCTTTTTGGTGTGTCGCCGATACAGTTCTGAGGCAATCTTGACTCGTTGCGCCTCTCCGCCAGACAGGGTCGTTGACGGCTGACCAAGCTCCAGATAAGAAAGCCCAACTTGGTCAAGTGTTTCCAGTCGATCAGCTATTGGCGGTATGTCAGCAAAAAACTCGGCAGCTTCTTCTACAGTCATTGATAGCACTTCATAAATATTTTTATCTTGGTATGTAATATCAAGTGTATCCTCCGTGTATCGTCGACCGCCGCATACTTCACACGGCACATATACTGTGGGTAAAAAGTGCATTTCTATCTTTTGTTCCCCCTTCCCTTTACACGCCTCGCACCGACCACCTTTTGTGTTGAAAGAAAATCTGCCCTTACCAAATCCACGAACTTCCGCTTTTTTGGTTTCCGCAAATAAGTCTCGAATGTAATCAAAAGCACCGGTGTAGGTAGCCGGGTTAGACCGACTCGTCCGACCAATCGGCGACTGATCAATCATGACGCTTCGTGCCAAATACTCAGCACCAGCAAATTCCTCGCAGTTAATAGGATCATCTGCTGCTTCTCGGCTGTGATAAATACGCTTCAAGTTGTCGTAAAAAATGTCGTGCACAAGCGAAGATTTGCCTGAGCCGGAAACACCCGAAACCACGATAAGCTGACCAAGCGGTATCTTTAAGTTCAAGCCTTCTATGTTGTGCCGGTTACCATTCTTAATGCGAAGGTGGCCGTGTGTTCGGGTGCGGCGTTCGTCTGGATACGGGGTTTCCTTTTCTCCCTGAAGGTAAGAAAGTGTTAAAGATTCTTCAGCAGCGTCCTTGTCTGACAGCAAATCATCCACGGATCCGTTTACCACCACTTCTCCACCATGCACCCCTGCTCCAGGACCTAAATCAATCAAGTGGTCGCTAGCCTTAATTGTTTTTCTGTCATGCTCAACCACCAACACTGTATTGCCAATATCTCGAAGGTTTTTTAACGTATTTACCAACCGATCCGTATCCTTTGGGTGTAAGCCGATTGTTGGTTCGTCGAGTACATATAAAGAGCCGACAAGTTTTGACCCTAGTTGGCTGGCTAGACGGATTCGCTGTGCTTCACCGCCAGAAAGCGTGTTTGCTCGCCGGTCAAGAGTTAGATATTCAACCCCTACATCCACCATGAAAGAAAGGCGGTCGGTTATCTCTCGGGAAACCACCTCAGTAATTTGCTTTTTTGTGCCAGAAATATCTAAATCATCGTACCACTCGAGCGCATTTTCCACGGTAAGACTGGTAAACTCGGCGATATTTTTTTGATCATCTCCGGCAGTCAGATAAACATTTCGAGCTTCTTCTCGAAGCCGCGCGCCCTTACAGTCCGGACAAACCTCTGTACCCTTATACTCTTTTGTTCCTAACCCGTTACAAGTTTCGCATGCACCGTATGGAGAGTTAAAGGAAAATAGTCGCGGTTCCACCTCCGGGAATGAATACCCATCATACGGGCACGTAAACTGCGAAGACATGAGATTGCCGCGAGTATTGTGGTCTTTGTCATCTTCTGAATCGGATCCGTCACCAACCCATACTCGCACGAGACCTTCAGCTTCGTTCAAGGACCGCTCCACAGCTTCCGATAAGCGATCCCGCACATCTTCATTTCCTTCAGTGAATTCGGAAAGTGATATAGCGTCTACCAATACGTCGATGTCGTGAGTTTGGTGTTTTTCAAGTACTATCTGCTCACGAAGACGTTTGGTTTCTCCGTCAATCAGCACTTGACTGTACCCGCGCTCGAGAAGATCGTAAAGCAGCTGGTAGTATTCACCTTTTCGACCTCGTATGATTGGAGCATAAACATATACGGCTAAATCATCAGGATTGTCCACCTCTTCTTTTTTCTCGGAAACATCCTCTTGGATCAATCGCTGTATCTCTTCGGATGAGAGTTTTTCAATCGGGCGACCACACTCTAAACAGTGAGGAACACCGACACGAGCAAATAAAATTCGCAAGTAGTCATAGGTGTCAGTGATGGTGGCAACTGTCGATCGCGGGTTTGAAGACCGAGAGGATTGATCAATTGAAATGGCCGGCGATAGACCATTTATCTCATCCACATCAGGTCGTTGCATTCGGTCTAAAAATTGACGTGCATATGAAGACAGCGACTCTACATACCGCCGTTGCCCTTCTGCGAATATAGTGTCAAAGGCAAGAGATGATTTCCCGGATCCGGACAGCCCCGTTATAGCAACCATCTCTCCGCGAGGTATTTCTAAATCGATATCTTTTAAATTATGAGTGCGAGCCCCCTTAATTGTGATCTTATCTTCCATGAGGTTTATAAATTAGAGCATAAAACTAGTTTAGGCAAGAAAAATACCTTAAAAGCAAGCGCACCCCGCTTCCCTCTACAGGAAGAGTTTAACTGATTATTTCAAGCTGCAGATCAGTTTATATTGAGTTAGTCAGTAGTGTATTCCGAGTGACTTCCGCACCAAGGACAGTACCATTTTTCTCGGTTTTGTGGGGCGTCAGCAACAGACCACCACTTTTGACAGGAGTCGCAACGAAAGTGGTTGATGGTTTCCTTCGACTGTCTATGCATCTTCTGAGAGTATTTCTCCTGTACGTTCAACGATCTCGTCAAGTGAGTGATTAGCCTTAACTATAAAGTCAACAGCACCGAGCTTTTTACCTTTCTCTATATCCTCTTCTTGACCCAAGTTGGACAGAAACACTACAGGTATATGATCTGTAACTGTATTATTTTTTAACTTCTTTAAGACCTCAAAACCGTTCATTCCCGGAAGGATGATATCCAAAAGGATTATGTCCGGATCTTTTTCTTGGGCGGTTTGTATAGCGTCTTCTCCGTTGTTTACATGCAGTAGATTATAGTCCTGCTCATTAAATTTTTGTACGAGAATATCTATCAAGAATTCATCATCTTCTACTAGCAGTATTGTTTTTTTGTCGCTCATATATGTATATTATTTAAGTTAATACTATTTATGCTGTTGGTATTTGAACAAAGAAGTCTGTTCCTTCGCCCTCTTCGGACTCAAACCATATTTTACCATCATGGTTTTCTACAATGTGTTTTGTTATAAAGAGCCCGATTCCTGTTCCGTCAGTCTCCTTCGCGGTAGCATTATCTGCTCGATAAAACTTTGAAAATATTTTATCTTCCTCTGATTCAGGAATACCAATACCTGTATCAGAGACAATAATGCGAACCGAATCGCCGGCGCGATCATCAGTCATGTGAAGCTCAACTCGTACATCCACGCTACCATCCTCGGGGGTATATTTCAATGCATTCTCTACCAAGTTTCGCACCACTATGCGTAGTTTCTCCTTATCAGCCCGTACGTCTGGGATTGACTTGGAAGGGGTTTCGAAATGTACGTTTGCCTGGTTGAGAATCGTACTGTTTTTCCGCACCTCATCAACGTAAGCATCTATCAACTCCACAACATCAACAGCTTCAAAGGAGTACGCTGATTTACCAGATTCAATCCGGTCAACGTTCAGCAGATCATTAATAATCTCAAGTATACGCTCGGTACTCCGAAAGCCGCGTTGGGCAACCTCCCGCTTGTCACCGTCAAGTTGTTTGGTCAAAAGCTCAAAAGACCAACGAATAGCCGAAAGTGGTGTACGCATTTGATGCGCTGCCACGGAAGCAAATTCAAGCTTCATCTGTTCAACCATTTTCTCGTGAGAGATATCGTGCAGTGTGATTAACATCCCGCCTCCGTCCGGTTTATCCTTCATGGGCACCGTACTAACTTCCAAAAACACATCTGGATCGGTTTGTAACTCTTGACGTTCAAGCTCCCAGTCATGTCTGTCCAGCATAGACAGCAGTTGCTGGAATTCCCCGACCTCTTCTAGTTCTTCAATATTTTCACCCTCTAACTTTTCAATATTTTCGCCTTCTACCCTGCTAGCTTCAACCTCTAACATTTCGCTGGCACGAGGGTTAATAATCTCTATCTCTTTACTGTTATTTACCACCAATAATCCGTCTGTAAAGCTGTTAATAACAGCCTCGGTTTTTTGCTGCTCGGACTGTACACGCTTGAAGCTCTCTTTAAGGCGTGATTGTGCAGTCTTTAGATCTTTCGTTCTTTCTTTTACGCGAGTTTCCAGGTCTCTTTGAAGCTCTTTTAAGTTAGATATGTCAGAAATACCTACAAAATGACCAGTGTACTCTCCTTCTGTGTTACGCCGAAGTGAAGCTGTTACTTTCACTTCATGCTTTTTGCTGTTTGCTGTTAATAGAGTTAATTCCCGCGTCCTGGTGAACCCCTCTTCTGCATTTTTAACCTCATCTAACAAGTTTTTGGGAGGGTTGTTTTCTACAAAAAAGTCACTGAAGCTTTTGCCGACAGCCTCTATTTCTTCATATTTCGTAAAGGAAGTGAATGCATTGTTTACATTAATAACAACGTTGGCGGGATTAATAATGCAAACAGCCAACGGCAGGAAAGAGTTGAACTCCTGAACATAATTTTCAAGGTCATTGAGATCTCCCTGCAGCCGCTTTACCTGAGACTTCAACTCTTCTTTGCTGGCCTCAGAAGAGACTGATGTTTCTGTGTTAGTTTGCGGACTCATTTAGTATGATTCATTATAGCAAAGCTTATGAAAGACCCGACCCTACCACTCCAGCAGGTACTCATCGCAAGTTTGATAATCCTCACTCGGATCACAACTTGACGCAGTGACCTCTGACTCTTCCCCTGTCACTCGATCTGTAAATCCGGCAAAGTAACCTCGCAAAAAGGGAACTCCTACATCTTCATAGTGGTAGTCATACACACGAAGAACCATCCGGTTTTTTTCTTTGTCATATTTCACACTTTCTATTGCCCCAAAATCAAAGTGTGTACCCCATAAACGAGAAACATGATCGTAAGCATGCTGCATTGAAACAAGCCGCATAACAGTGCGCAGTATCGGGGATTGTGTTGCGCTTAATTTTCCTATATCAAATACTTCTTTATTCTCTATATCAAATAAGAATTTAGCTACAGTAAAAGCTAGAGGAAGGTAAGAAGACTGATACCACCCAAATCGGTTGAGATCGTTAAAAGAAAAGGGATACCCTAACTCTTCCATACCTTGTTCAACTTGCTTTAATCTCTCTTCACCCAACACTTTTTGAAAAGATTTCCCAGCATTAAGAAGCCCAAGCCCTTTTTCACTACCTTCATGCGCCATAATCTTATCCGCTCTGTCTTGTAGTTTGTGTATATCTTTTAGGTTGCCCATATTAGTAAGTTTACCAGTCTAGAAGGTATTCATCGCATGGAACTTCATTTTCAGTTTCACAAGCCCCTTCATAAGTAACAGTTGCTTCCCTTCTTACTACCCGAT
>CAYVKO010000001.1:48414-83369 GCA_964452185.1 uncultured Candidatus Saccharibacteria bacterium | reverse complement strand
GGATATCCGAGTTTTTCCATCCCTCTTTCTATTTTTTGTAATTTATCTTCACCTATTTTTTTTAAATACGTGTTGTACTCATTAATGATGCCTAATCCTTTTTCATTACCTTCATGCGCCATAATCTTATCCGCTCTGTCTTGTAACTTAGAGATGTTGCTTAAATCTCCCATGAATTGCTATTCCCATCTTACGATATACAAGTCACAAACACTAGCCTCAGGATCATTGCACTCTTTATGTTTACTTTCAATAACTTCAGATCCTGTAATAATTTCTGTTAATCGAGAGAAATAACCTCGGAAGTATGCTTGCATGAAATCAGCTTGCTTGTAGTTGAGCACCTTAACTGTCACTTTTTTATTTTCCTCATCAAGAGTCTCCGGAGCAAGTGACCCGAAATCATAGTGCTTCTCCCAAACTCCAGGACCTTGCTCAAAGGCGCTTTTTAAAGAAACGAACTTTATGGCCACTTGCAAAATGGGAGATATGCTTGGATCAGAGTATCCCATTTTATACACGTCATCCTCATCCCATCCAAAAATAACTTGCGTTAAGTAAATAATTAATGTAGATAAGCTTTCTTGATACCAGCTGTATTCTTCAACCTCACTAAAAGAAAAAGGATAGCCTAACTCATCCATAGCATTTTCAATTTTTTTGACCCCCTCTTTCCCTTTCCGTTGCTCTATATACTTTTCCATAGGCTCAAAAGTTAACCCTTTCGCGTTGCCTGGCTGGCTCATTATCTCGTCAGCTCTTTTTTGCAACTCGTCGAAGTCTTTATCTACCTTATTCATACTCGGAACTTTACTGTGACCAAACTATAGTAAACTCGTCGCAGGGTTTACCATCCTCTGACTCACAAGGTTGATGTGCTGCCTTAACTTCACTAGCTCCTGTCAAAAGCTCAACCAATTTAGAGAAATAGCCGCAAAAATAGTCACTCATATATGGGAAATGGTAGTCATGAAGCTTAGCCTTCGCCTCCTTATTCTCTTTATCCAGCTTTATGACTTCAATGTTTCCAAAGTCATAGTGCTTGCTCCAGATTTTTTGAGCGTGATTAAATGTCCGCTGCAAAGACACAAAACTCATGGCAACCTTTAGTATTCGGGAGATTGAAGCAGCCGAGTAACCCATGTCATGAATATCGTCATCACCCCATCCAAACACCGGACGAGTTAAGTATATAACCAGCACCGACTTACCTTCGGAGTACCAACTATAGTTATCTATATCAGAAAACGAAAAATCGTACCCAAGCTCACGCATTTTTTCTTCAATTTTTTTGACCCCCTCCTCACCTTTACGTCGGTTAATATACTCGTAGGCTGTTTGGAAGGTAATTCCTTTTGTTTGGCCCGGTCTACTTACAATATCGTCTGCAATTTCTTGCAGATCTTCTTGATTTGGCGTCTTGTTCATACACTTATTATATCATTCAATAAATTTACTCTCGTAGCCACTCTAACTCCTTGAGTTCTCACAAAAAACATCAACCTTTGTCATCTTGTCGCCACCAAACTGTGTATACGTCACAGCTGCGAACATCAGGCTGCTCACATGCTTCGTGAACTGCTTTGTAAGCCTCACCACCCGTGGTCACTTCTGTTACTGCACTAAAATATCCTCGAAAATACTTCTGCATAATCGGGTGAAAGTCATAGTCAATCATGCGTAGCTTCATATATTTTTCTTCCATATCTATCTCAACAGGAATTAACTCTCCAAAATCAAAATGTTTATCCCACAAAAAACCGGCTTTGCTGAATGTTCGTTCTAGCGAAACAAAACCCATAGCTATTCGTAAAACCCGGGAGATGGTGAGCGAATTTTTACCCATGGCAAAAATATTTTCATCTGTCCAATTAAAAATCTCCTTTGCTACATAGACCCGAAGAACGTCATAGTTTTCTGGATACATCTCAAAACGATCTAAATCCTGAAAAGAAAAAGGATACCCCAGTTCATCCATTACCTGCTCTACCCGCCGCAAACCATCCTCCCCTTCTTTTTTAATTACGTAATCAGATTGAGCATTTACAGCTGCTCCTACAATATTTCCGGGCTTTGACATAATTTCGTCGGCTACCCCTTGCATCCTTTGTTTTTGCTTCTGGTCCATTTATTTATCTAATCAATTGTTAGCTGTTTCGTCTTGCATATCTTCAAGAGCCTGTATTTCATCACGCAAAAGAGCCGCCGTTTCAAAGTCTAGATCTTTTACCGCCTCGTTCATTTCCGCTCGCTTTTTCTTTATAAATCCATCCGGGTCTTTTTCGAACTCTTCCTTGTCCACGTTAAGCATTGTATCTACTGCTTTGTCATGCTCAGAAAGAATGTCATCCGTAATGGCTGAGATGCTTTTCTTTATGGTTTGCGGTGTAATGTCGTGTTTTTCATTATATTCCAGTTGTATTTTTCGACGACGTTCCGTTTCATCTATCGCCCGCTGCATGGAGCCGGTCACTTTATCAGCATACAAAATAACTCTTCCATCGATATTTCTGGCAGCTCGACCCATTGTTTGAATCAGCGACGTCTCAGAACGCAGAAAACCTTCTTTGTCTGCATCCAGAATACCGATCAAAGACACCTCCGGAAGATCTAATCCTTCCCGAAGAAGGTTAACTCCTACCACTACATCAAAGTCACCACGACGGAAGTCCTTAAGGATTTCAATTCGGTCAATAGCATCAATTTCACTGTGGAGATAACGTGCCTGAATACCAGCTTCTTCCAGGTAATCAGCCAAGTCTTCAGCCATTTTCTTGGTAAGAGTAGTGATAATAACTCGCTGATCATTCTCTATTACCTTTTCGGATTCAGCAATAATATCCTTCACCTGGCCGGGATAGTCATCCTCCTCAACTACCGGTCGTACATCTACTTCCGGGTCAACAAGACCGGTTGGGCGAATGATTTGCTCAACTATACGACTACTTTCCTCTTGTTCATAATCACCAGGCGTAGCCGAAGTATAAAGCACCTGCCCTGTTCTCTCCTTGAACTCAGAAAACTTCAAAGGACGGTTATCCAAAGCTGAAGGTAGCCGGAATCCATGGCGTATTAAGTTTTCTTTTCGAGCTTTGTCTCCGGCGTACATCCCTCCTATCTGTGGTACTGTTACGTGAGACTCATCAATCACGGTAAGGAACTGCGGATTGCCTTCTTCATCTGTAGGAAAATAGGATAGCAAGGTATCCGGAGCCTCCCCCGGCTTCTTACCGGAAAAGTGTCGTGCGTAGTTTTCTATACCGTTACAGTAACCAACTTCTCGGATCAAAGCTAAGTCATGACGAGTTCGGCGCTTTAGTCGCTCTTTCTCCAGAAGTTTTCCTTTATCTTCTAGCTCAGCTAACCGCTCTTCCAGTTCTCGTTCAATTGAGGCTGTGGCTCTCTCAATCTCATCTTCAGAGGATACGAAGTGTTCGGCCGGAAATAAAAAGAAGCTGTCTGGTTTGTCTATCACCTCTCGAGTTGTTGCATCAATTTTTTCAATCATGTCCACTTCGCCAGCCATAAACTCAACCCGTAAGATCACCTCTTCATCTACCGGCACGACCTCAATAGTGTTACCAACAGCTCGAAAAGTTCCAGATTTTGGAGTAGTATCGTTGCGCTTGTAGTACATATCAACCAGCGTACGAGCAAGCTCCTGCCGGCTCATTTTTTGCCCTACCTCAACCCGCTGATTAACCTCCTCGTAGCGCTCAGGAGAACCTAATCCATAAATACAAGATACTGAAGCAATTATAATAACGTCGTCTCTTGTCAAAAGAGCTTGTGTAGAAGCGTGCCGAAGCCGATCTACCTCATCATTAATCTGTGCTTCTTTTTCAATATACGTGTCCGATCCGGCCACGTAGGCTTCCGGCTGATAGTAATCGTAGTAAGACACAAAGTAGTGCACTGCCGCCTCAGGAAAAAAGTTGCGGTACTCCTGAGCCAACTGAGCTGCCAACGTCTTGTTGTGCGCAATAACCAGTGTCGGCATTTGCACATTTTCTATAACGTTTGCAACTGTAAAAGTTTTTCCTGATCCGGTCACACCTAAAAGGGTGAGATCTTGCTCTCCCGCCTCCAGCCCTTCGGTGAGTGACTTTATAGCCTCTGGCTGATCACCGGCAGGGTCAAAATCAGATTGTAAATTAAAGGTATTTCCCATTTGAAATAATGTTTACCCGCAAGCATTGCCATTTTACGTAGAAATATAAAAAGGTAAAGAGATCTTTTATGCTAGTTATTCATATTTTGCTTTAGATACACTCGAGCACCAACCAGGCCTGCCTTGTCTTGAAGCACAGCTCGTTGAATGGTAGGTGGTTCAGGAAATATTTTAATCTTCTTTTCTAGCTCTTTTTGCAAATATGCAAAAGAAAGAAATTCATTGCGAACAATCATAGACCCTCCTACCACAATCACATCAGGAGACCACATGACAGCCACATTATTAAGAGCCACAACCAACTGATCCTGAAACTCTTCCCATAACTTTTCATCTTTTACCTCCGGTGGTTTTTTGCCGGTTCGACGTTCCAGGTTAGCGCCAGAAATAAAGTTCTCAAGGTGACCTGGTATATGACCTTCACTTGGTAATTCATCTCCTAAATCAAGGAAATCACCCATATCTACAATCTGGTGACCAGGTTCAAACCCATACGTTCCAGCATCAATATTACCGTTAACGACTCGACTACCCCCAACTCCTGTCCCGACTGTTATATATCCCATCACCTCCTCACTGTTGCCTGCTCCGTGATGCGCCTCCCCTAAAGCACCCAAAGCCGTATCGTTGGCTATTTTTACTTCGCTTTGAAGCGAATCAGATAATGTGTCAGCTAAAGGGAAATCCACCCACCGCGATAAGTTTGGTGAAGATAGCAGTTTGTCCGCCTCCTTATCAACCGCTCCGGCAACCCCTACACAGACACCGGATATTTCGTTTAGGTTAAGTTCGCTTGATATTAACTCAGTGATTCGCTCACACGCCTGATCCGGGTTAGAGGGTGTTTTTATCTTGTCCATTATTGTCACTGGGCTTTCTAAATCTGTTGTAGAACCTATTCGAGATTTTGTCCCTCCAATGTCTAAAACGATAAACATACTATGTGTTTAATTTATCTCGCATAATTTTCTTGTATTTTTCTACCTGCGGTTGATTAAATGCATTAACTTCAAGCAAGTGACCCAAGTACATTACAGATATTTCCTCAAGCATAACAAACTGACCAACCCTCTTTTCATTTAAAAACGGCACTGATATTTCAACAAAAGGCCGGCCAGCTTCTCGGTATGATTCAATAGCTGCAGCTTCTAAGCTTTCTTGCAAATCTCCGTACGTATGCCCCGACAAGTACGAAAGTTCATCTACTAACAGTGTATCGCTTATCTTCTGTGACAAAGCGTGATTGTTTTCGGTTTCTCGGACAAAAATTGTAAAGAAGTTTTTAGGGCCGCCAAGCTGTAGTTGAAACAACGAATGTAAATCGTCCGGCCCGAAAGTAGTTGTTGGATATATACCAGAGTATACCGGCTTTCCGCTTTTATCCATCTGCTTTCCTAAGCTTTCAGCAAAAAGTTGTTCAGTCCACCGTCCTAGATTGTAAGCAGATTGCGTAAAAAAGAAATGATTCAGAATTCGAGTTCCTTCATTAAGGTGAAACTCTACGATAGAAGCCACTGCGGCAGCCGGGTCGCTTGTCGGTCGTCCAGAAAGACACGCCTTACGCATTTCTTTAGCTCCAACCAAAAGATCAGATACGGATATCCTGGCCAACGCTAGCGGCACACACGCAACAGCTGACAACATGCTAAAACGACCGCTAACTTGTTCAGGAACTTGCACAACTTCAATACCTACATCTTTCGCCTTGCTTTCCAGCGGACTGTTTGGGTTTGTAATCACAACAGTGCGATCAGACAAATCAGCCCACTGAAACGTTTTGGACAAAGACTCATAAACAAGACTCGCGTTCGTGATCGTTTCTGCAGTTTTACCCGATTTGCTTACCACACACACAGCAAGCTCCTGCGGCGACTTAATCTCGGACTGTACATAGTCTACAACCTTTGACACCTCTTGCTGGTTAACAGTGTCAACAAAAATCATTTCCGCTACATCTTCATCTTTTGCCAGCTGGTAAACTGCCTGAGTACCGCGCACAGACCCGCCCATTCCAACTACGATGACAACTTTTATCTTCCTGTTGTTTGTAATTTTCTCCACTACATTTTGATAGTTGCTTACAGCCTGTTTGTCATCTGGCAGCAAAAGAGCAGATTCAGGAGAGTTATAGGAATCGTCATCCACGACCTCCTTTAACTGATCGCGATAACTGGATATCTTGGACATGTTTGCCCGCAATGTATCATCGGGCACGCCATTCGTTTTGGTGTGTTGTATATCAAATCCGGACATGGCTAAGGCTAGTTACACATTAATAATAGCACGTCAAAAAATACTCTATATAATCTTAGTCAAGAGGAGGTAACCAAATTACAGTCTGTAAAAATACCTCCTTCTACTTCTTTGATAATTTGTGACGGCATTTCATGTAGTGGCGCATCTTTGGAGAAAAGCTTTCTCAACACTGGGCATTTTCTTTTACCAACAGCAAAAACAATAGATTTATCTAAGCACTCACGAAAAAAGGTTACAGTGGTAGTTACACGTTTTGTGTGCTCATTGGTTTCCGGAGATACCTCGTAAGCCGCAACATATGCATCACTTTGAAATCTTTCTTTGAACAAATCTTCCTTTTGGCTGGGCATAATGCCGGCCACATGTCCGTCTGACCCGATCCCTACCGTAGCTACCACGCCCCCGTTCGGATTAGCTTCTTTCCACTGTCTTATATCTTGTTCAAATCGCTTGGCCAAATCCTCCATGTCCTCGTCTGATTTCGGTTTTGTATTAATGAAATTACAACCGGAAGCTTGCGCAGCTTGCCCGAAAGAAGTATCCGCAACTTGAAGAAAGTTGTTTACAGAAACGTCTTGAGAGAACCGTTCATCCAAGACCCCTACGGTTACAGATTCATCTAAAACATTTGTGTCTACGTGAGAAAGGATAGAGAGTGAAGAACCACCTGAAGAAAGAAAAAGGATTGGAGATAAATCATCCAAGAGAGACATCAGCTTCCTAGTAGCTGATTCGGCAGGATTATTTAGATTTTCATAAATATCCAAACCCGAAACTTTATCTTCATTTTTCAAAGACGAACTACTCACTATCGCTTTTGTTTTTAAAAACCTCATGCCCACCAAACATGTGCCGAAGCGCATTAATTACTTTACCGGCGTACGTACGACTTTCTTTGGATTTATCACGAAAATCAACCGCTGATCCGAGAGCTGCATATGGAGCATCTGCTTCTTTTGCTTCCTTTAGAGCCCAGTGGCCGGTTCCGCCAGCATCTACCGTTGATGAAACCTCTTCTAGATCTGTTCCGAAATCCTCAAAAGCATCACCGAGAAAATCGATGAGTTGAGACTGGATAACACTACCGTTCCCGTACACTTCCGCGGCAGAATCTATATCAATATCTTCGTACGGCCCTTCACGCAAAAGCTCCATCCCTTCTGCTATTGACTGCAGCATTCCGTACTCAATCCCGTTGTGCACCATCTTAGTAAAGTGGCCGGCTCCTGATTCACCCATATAATCGTATCCGCCCGGAACCGCCAGGTCAGCAAAAAGAGCTGACAGGTCATCACACACCTCCGGATCACCACCAACCATAATAGCCGCTCCGTCACGAGCTCCAGAAGGCCCACCACTCACTCCGGCATCAACAAGATGGATACTATTATCCAGCAGCCTTTCTGCTCTGTCTACCGTATTGCGGAAGTAGGAATTTCCCGCCTCGACTATTACATCGCCCGGATCAAGCACTGACACAAGCTCATTAAGTACCTCATCAACAGCTTCATGCGGCACCATAACCCACACGACTCGCGGGGCCGGCAGAGCTTCAGCCATCTCATTGATAGAATCAACCACCTCTCCTTCCTTGAAACTAACTTCATCTCGACGACTCTCCTTAACGTCAAAACCGACTACTCGGTATCCTAGTTCGTCCAAATGATTACCAATTCCGGTACCCATCTTCCCTAAACCAACCAAACCTATTCCTTTTTGGGGGTTTAATTGCATCTTAGTCATTATTATACGGTAAAAGATCACTTCGGGTGTCCGGTCCGTTTTCTCCAGATTTATAGGTATGCAGCGATAAGTCATTCATCTGTTCAAGTATCGGGGTGGCAAACTCCCAGGCAGATTCAACTTCTTGGCTGGTAGCAAAAACTACTCGATCTCCCGAAAAGGCATGGTAGAGGATTTTTTCGTAAGCATCAGGAAACTCTTCTTCACCTCGGTGCGTGAATGAGACTTCTCGCTGTTCAGTTTCAAATCCCAATCCGGGCTTTTTGGCACAAATTTGCAGGGTGATTCTTTCTTCTGGCTGGAATGTAAGAGTGAGTACATTCTGTAACGGATCACGAGAAAACTTACCCTCTTCAGCCTGCACTCCTTCGGGTTTACGAAAGTAAACTGAAATCTCCACCTTATCTTCAGCCATCGCTTTGCCACTTTCCAAGAAGAAAGGCACACCCTCCCAGCGGTCATTTTCTACAAAAGCCTTTGTAAGGAAGTATGTTTCTGTATCTGATTCATCCTCCACTCCTTTATGATTTCTAAACCCTTCATACTGTCCTCGCACTATATTATCAGCGACCTCTTGACGGCTCATACAGTGCAGGTCAGAAAAAACTTTTTCTCGAGCGGACTGAATAGCATCAGCTTCAAGCTTTCCGGGATTATCCATAGCTACAAGCGCCAGAAGCTGTAGTACGTGGTTTTGCCCAACGTCCCGGAAAGCTCCGACTGAATCATAAAAACTACCGCGATTGCCCGCCTTGCCAGACTCATGCAGTTTTATATGCACTGACTCCACATCCTCCCGATTCCAGTTATCCTCAAAAAGTATATTGTGAAAGCGAAATACCAACAGGTTCTGCAAGGCATCCTTGGCTATATAATGATCTATGCGAAACAGCTGGTCTTCTGCAAAGGTGTCCGAAAAGAGTCCGTCAAGCTTACGAGCCGTCTCAAGATTAGTTCCAAATGGCTTTTCTATAAGCACTCGCGTCCAAGATCGGTCGTCACTACAAAGCGCCATGAGAGAGGAATCTGAAAAGTTATTTATAATCGACTCAAAAAATGAAGGCGCCATGGCCAAATAAAATAGCTTGTTGGCACATACCCCTAACTCTTCATCTATTTTAGTTAACCGATCATACAAAACATCGTAACTTTCCAACTTAGTCACATCCGCCGTTTGAAATCGTGCATGTGACAAAAAATCATTCAGTATTCGGGGGTTATCCGTAAATTCGTCATTGAGGGTATCCCGCAGAAATTCTTGAAATCTCTCATCAGACCATTCACGTCGCGATATACCTACCACAACAAAATTCTCCGGAAGTAGCTCTTTCTTATATAAATCGATTAAAGCCGGAATTAATTTTTGAGTACTTAAATCACCGGTAGCCCCAAAAATCGTAATTATGGTTGGATGTGTAAATTGTTCTGACTTCTCCATATGCTTAGAAAACATCTACTTCTTTAGGTCGCGATATTTTTTCTGATACGCCAAAACAGCCTTTATGTATTCAGCATGACTCCACGCTAACGGAGCCACGGAAATTTGATGACCTGTTTCCGGATCAACTTGTTCTGATAAAATCCCTGATTTGCGAGCGTGGTCCACCACCCAACGCAAATCAGCAAAGGGTACTTCAAGATCAGACCGTGATTGGGCAGTAGCTATATGGTAACGCGCGTGCCAAATGGTGGCAATAAACCACGGATTTCCAACAACATCTGAGTAATCAGACTTGTAGTAGTCATCCCCTTCGTATCGAGCGTATCCTCCAACCTCGGAATCGACCTTCAGTCGATTAAATATATGATTAGCCGTGTTGGTCATCACTGCGTCATCAAGCGGTAAAACCCCGAAAGTGAGCAGCCCGAATATCGTAGACATATCAGCAGTCATGTCTTTCTTGAGCTTCCCGTCTCCGGAATGCAGGCCTTTGATAAATCGACCATCAACAACCAAATTCTTCATCATTCCTTCTTTTACTTCTACAGCTGCTGATCTAAACCTCTTGACGTCACCACTTTTTCCTAACAAGCGAGCAAAGTTAGCAACTGCCGTTAACCCGCCATACACACAGGCTGCTGTATACGTGTGTACACCCAACTTCTCCTCCCAAAGATCGTAGCTTGGTTTTGGGAGTCCGGTATTTGAATCACGATAGTGCACCAGAAATTCAGCAGCATTCAGTATTAGGGGGTTATAAATTTCTTCGATAAATTCAAGATCTCGAGAGCTTTGATAATGCTTCCAGAGTCCGTGCAGTATTAATGCTGTTCCATCCTCTTGTATAGGCAGCTGAAACTCTCCGTCTCGTAGCCATGGGTGCCATGAACTCCCCAGGGACTTATCTGGGTTGTACTTATGCATAAAGTAGCCTTCATCCTTCATCACATCCTCCATAAACTCAAAGAAACCTTGCGCTATATTCCAGTCACCAGAAGCGTCTAACGCATTAGCACAATACGCTCCATCTCGCGGCCATACATAGACATATGTATCCTTGTCATACTGCAGAGTATCCGAGTCGCTTGAAGCAATTATAGCTCCATTAGCTCCTACATGAGAGCGAAGCGTAAGGAGTGAGCGATTAAACAGCTGCTTCATGTCACGAGATAAGCTCGTAAGATTAAAATCCCTGCGGGTAAGCCAGGCTTCCCAGAATTTTTGTGTGCTATCAACCAAGTGAGCCGGAGTTTTTCCGAGTACATAATTGTCCAAAACAAATGTCTCCTGAATCGAACGTCCGGCAGCTATCCAGTAGTGTAGTGAATGTGTGTCGTTTGCATCTACTGTACGTGTAATTCCTATACATGAGTCACACGGACCATGTTCTATCGGATTACCGGATAGCTCACCATCGTATGTATCTGTGTAGGAACCTTTTCTATTGTTGATACCGAAGACTCCGGTTGTGTACTGATCAAACGACCCCTCATCATCAAGCGCATTTATCAAGAACGCTCGCCGACCACGATAATGAATCAAGGCGTCACGTCGAGGATCATAATATGCAGTATTGGCATGACTCTTTTGACCGATATGAAATTCATGACAAAAAAAGACGGTGATCTCACGATCTGTATCTCTCTCATTATGAATATCTAAGGATCGTATTAAAATATTCTTTTCGTTGTAAACAACATCGTCTATAGTAATCGTAATTCCTATGCCTTCATTTTTAGCCACAACCTTTCCGGAGAGAGTATTTGCAGAACACCGAACATTCACATCAAAATCATCTTCAAAGAAGTACGTTCTACCATCAACTCGCACGGCCAGTCGATGCTTTAGATCGCCTCCTACATGGTTTTCCTGCCCAACGTGTGGGAAGTAGAAATCTCGCACTAAAGCATTCTCATCAAATCCTACGAGTATGTTGCCATTGCCTGCTGTAAAACTTTTGGCCATGTTAAGAAATTAGTCTGTTTAAAATACTACTCTGCAATACATATTGTACCGTATCGGCTATGCAGCTACCGCACGCTCCCGTAAGTCAGTTAGTACATTCATGTAAGTAATGTACGCATCATACGGTGAATCATACGGATTAAAGTACGCATGAACATCTCCATCCGAAGACCATTTCGTGCACATGTAGTAAAAATGATCGGAAGTTTGCAACCGACGCCAATCCTCTATTAAATCTTCATTTTCAGATGCAAGCACATCTTCCTTTAAGTCATAAAGGGAGTTAATAGCCTCCTGCTGCATGTCATTCCCCAGCCAGGCCGAAAGATCGCGTTCTGTATCAGCCCACGTTACAGTATCCGTAACGTCTACTTCACCGCGAATATCGTATGTTTGAACAGCTTCCGAAATAGTCTTAAAGTCATTATCTGGATGCTGTAGTATTTCTGCAGGCAGAGATTCCAAAAAATCAAAAATACCGGTATCCTCCCACTGATGTTCGCCAAATGTTTCGTAGTCCATAAACAAGTTAACTACTTCCCCGTTGCCGTTGTGTTCGGATACCCAGTGAGCAAACTTACTGGCAGTCAGCGGCCATTCTTCCCAGTCTTCTCGTGAAAAACGAAAGGCTATATCGTCAGAGAGCTTATAGTTTTTTAGAAACAGCGGTATTTCGGTTTTTGGCGGTTGATACACAAAATTGGGGCTTCGCCAACCAAGGAGCTCATCCCACCCTTCTGCCAACACTGCCCGGAATCCTTGCTTTTTGGCCCACTTGGCAACCTCATTGTTATAAGCCAGCTCTGTATTGCGAAACACTTTCGGGGTAATTCCGAATATGTCCTCAATAGTTTGTGTGTGTCTTTCAACCTGCCGGGCAAATTCATCCGAGTCAAAAAAGAAAGCTAAAGAATGGTGGTACGTCTCGGCCAACACCTCTACCTGACCAGTATCAATTAACCGTTTAAAAGACTGAAGAGTTTCTGGATCGAAGCGGCGCAACTGCTCTAACACCACCCCTGAGAAGGAATAACTAATCCGGAGCTCCGGATGTTGGTTTAAAAGCTCCAAAAGCAGTTCATTGGTGGGGCGATAACACTTCTTGGCGACTTTCTTTAGCACTTTACGATTATTAGTAGAAGCGTCACTTTGATCGGAAAAATAGTCGGTGTGGTCTCCTATATCGAACACCGGGTATTCTCGAAGCCGGTGTGGTTGGTGCACTTGAAAATAAAAACAAACTGAAGCCATAGTTTATGTGGTTACATTGTTATAACACTCCAAACATACTTCTGCTGTCCGGTCCCAGGTAAGATTCAACACCTCTTCGTGACCATTCCGGGTTAGAGTTTCGCTGAGCACCGGATATCGCAGTGTTGCATCCATCTTGTGAGCCATGGCATCCGTGTCCCAAAAATCAACCGTTAAAGCATGATCCAGTGTTTCAGACACTCCAGACTGGTTTGATATGAGAACCGGCGTACGGTTGAGTAATGATTCTAATGGTGTGATACCAAACGGCTCCGAAACAGACGGCAGTACGTACAAATCAGCGCTTTGATACAGCTGATCTACCTTATCTCCACGAACGAATCCCGGAAACAAAACTTTGTCAGCAATACCCAGCTGTGCACTCAGTTCAATAAGCTCTTCCTGCATGTCTCCGGATCCGGCCATCACGAAAAGTATGTCTTGACGCTCGGAAAGAAGACGTTTTGCTGCTTTAAGAAAATGATCAGGCCCTTTTTGAATAGTCTGCCGCCCCAAAAAAAGCACCACCTTGTTGCCACGGTCTTTCCAGCGTTTTAAAACAGGAGGTAAAGAGTCAGGCGGAGTTGCTTCAATACCATTATGAGCTGGAGTGACTCTTTCTTCTTTCACTCCATATTTGTCAGTTAGTATATCCTTAGTGAACTGACTCACCGAAAGCACGTGATCAGCCTCTTGAAATCCTTGCTTTTCAATACTGAACACATCCTGATTCGCTCCTTGACCGCCGGTACGGTCAAGCTCTGTAGCATGAATATGAGATACAAGCGGTCGTCCGCTCTCTTTTTTGGCCGTAATCCCTGCCAGGTACGATAGCCAGTCGTGAGCATGAACCACGTCAAAGTCATTCTGGCGAGCTATGGATCGTGCCTGCTTTCCGTACAAGCGAACTGATTCTATGAGAGATAGTTCAACCTCCCTATTAGTGTCAGGTTCAGAGTTATTTGCCTTAGAATCACCGGTAAATCCGGGTTTTTTATAAGCTCCTTCAGAAAGTAATTCCAGAACATTTCCTGAGTTACGGCTAACATCAGCAAACTCAAAAGAAAGATCCGGATCAGAAACCGGCATTTTTTCTGGCAGAACAAAAGTTATATTACAGCCGGCACGAGCCAGAGCTTTTGCTAACCCTTTACAGGCAACTCCAAGCCCTCCGCTGTTGTGCGGAGGAAACTCCCATCCAAACATTAGTACGTTATAAGACATAAAAGGATCGCCTTCGGAACACCACACTGTTAAAAAACACTATGATGCCCCAGAGACTATAAGTACAACAATAATCTGATCAAATTATTCTTTATCAAAATCCATCGGCTCACTAGGGGATTCTTCCGCATACTCTGGAATATCTACATCAGAATCTTCATCATTCGGTAGTTCAATATCACATTCCTCGTCAAGTATCTGTTCAAGTTCAGCCAACCGATCCTGATCCTCTTGCGTTATCTCTCCTTCCGGCTCATCATCAACATCCGGATTGGTGAACTCTATTTCCTCAAGCCGTCGGCGAAGCGCTTGATATTCTTCGAGTAGCTCTTCACATTTTTCACTTATATCAGCCATAAAATATTATGATTAACCCCTAAATTACAGAAATACTCCAAAAAGAATAACTTGCATCTATTCGTATATTCTTATTGTAACATCCACTTTAATTCAGGTGGATTATAAGTTCTATTTAATTAAGTAGCGGTGTGGTTTACCACAATACTGCGATCACGCGGGCCATTAAATTCACACAAGACAATTCGTTGCCATCGCCCTAAAATTAACTCTCCATTCTCAAGCGGAACTGACTCACTAGGGCCGATTAATGTAGAAAGGATATGATCCGGAACATGATCAGGATCGTGCGGATGGCGGTATTCTAAATCCGGAATCATTTCATACCAAGCATCCAGCATATCTTGGTCTGTTCCGGGATCAAGATCGGCAGTAGAAAGAGCTGCCGAGGTGTGTGTAAGAAATAAGTGGCACACACCTGAACCCTGATCAGGCAGGACCTGCTGCACCTGACTTGTTATATCTACAACTTGAGCTGACTCTTTAGTAGAAATTTGTACTTTTTGCACAAAAGCTTTGAGCTTACTCTTCCTCGTCTTCTGAATCTTCCTCTATCTCCTTTTCTGCAGCTTCTTTAGCAGCACCAGCCAAAGCTCCTTTCCCGGCAGACTTAGCCACCTCTTTAACGCTTTCTTTTGTGCTTCTTTCCTTATCATCTATTTTCTCATTAGCTATCTCACGCGCTGCACCTATAATTGCTCCAGCAATAACTGACTTTACGGTGTCCGAACTTTTTTGCGCCTTATCTTTAGCTTTTTCCTTAGCGTTCTCTGCATGTTCTTTTACCTGTTCCTTGATATCTTTCCAATTTTCTTTCAGAGAAGAACGCATTTGCTTAATCTCTGAATCACTAGCACGTTTTGTATCTTGATACTTCTCTATAGCATCATCAACTATCTGATGATACTTTTCTTTTGTAAGATTTTCGGTTTCAGCCATTTTGTCCATAACCTCTCCTTTCGCCTTTAGCATCCACCCACGCAAGCGCTTGCGTTTTTTATCACCACCTTTTCCATAGAAATAAATAGCTCCTGCAGCAGCTGCTGCAACGAGCCCGGCAACTGCCAGTCCTTTTTGAGAATCGTTTTTGTTATCTGACATAATTGGTGATTTATTACTTTTTAATAAAACTTTTTAGTCTCTGTCCTTAAATACTCGACGTATAAATCGGGCTGTAGTTATAGCTCCAAGGATACCGCTTACCTTTCCTGCTCTATCTTTTATTTCGTGACGAAATTCGTCAATGTCATCTACTATCTCCGCGGCCTCATCCCGAATGGATCGCATAATAACACGGGCATCTCGAACAAACTTTATGATATAAATCATCATCACGACAGCCAATATACCCACAACAGCAACTACAGCCGTCGTAACCATAAAGAAAACATTCATTTGAGCAGCAGCCGTTTCCATAATTATTACTTAATTCTGATTATCCCTTTGTATAAACCTCAAATTCTTCTAGGTTTTCGTCCGAACCTACCTCTTGCAAGTTTAGTTCTACCTCGTCATCATCGTATGTACCACCTTGGATTTGAGCTCCTTCTGAAGCCTCAAAAGTGACTTTGAAGCGAGCATCTTGTACTTGTTGAGCACATACAGCATTTTCATCTTCTTTTTCAGCAGAGAAGTTGATAGTTACTTGCTCAGGATCAGATTCACGAATTTCAGTATCGGTATTCAGCATATGGCATGGAGTTGGCACCGTTGTAGTACCTGCCACAATGTGCTGCCCTCCGTCTGGATTATACTGGTGTAGCGCCGTTATGGTACGAGTAATACCATTATCTTCAGTGGTTGTTGCCGTATTGTCCTGATCCGGATCAGCTTGTTGACCTGTCGTCAGTAATACCCCTCCAGCAACTACGGCAACTACAGCAGCACCAAGACCAATTATTGCTTGCTTGGACATAATTCTGGATTAGTTATTAGTCTGATAAAACCTTACCTGCCTCTACGAATGCCATCACTAAATCGATCACGGGTTCTTTTATGTGCTTGTGACTGACGATTCTTGCTTTTTCTAGCTTTATTTTGTGGTTCTATTCTGCCAGATACAGGCTGAACAGATTTTGTACCTTCTCGACGAAACACGTTCCGTACAAACCAACCAGCCATGAACAACAAGGCTAGAAGATAGAAGCTAACTGTCAAGGCTGAGTCTGCAATAATTCCAGTTTCTGGAACATCGTCAAGCCGAACCCCTTCTGCCGGCGCTCCAGAGTCACTACTAGTAGTTTCAGAAGCACTGCCTGTTGAAGAGCCTGTAGAGCTTACAACGGAGAGTTGTATGGTTTGGGTTGTACTTCCACAACTATTGCTAGCCACAAAATTTATTTGGTGATCACCAGCAGATTGAGGAGTTCCTGATAGCTGACCGTTGGAAAATTGAATTCCTGCCGGAAGTGGAGAAGCTAACTCATAGTTAACATCATTTTCTGTAACGATGTAATACGAAAACGATTCTCCTACTAGTCCCAATACTTCCTTGTCGGATGTAATTTGAAATTCTGGCGAATCACAACTGTTTTGCGCCTGTGCAGTTTGCAAGAAACCAGCTCCAAAAAACACCAAAGTTATAGCTACTATTAGGGATGTGAATAGTTGTGTGGTTTTCATAGAAAATGAACTACCTTATAAGTGTTATTAAGTATATCACAGCCGATTATCCGGGATGTGAACTATTTTCGGCTAGCTTCTACAACCACTCTGTTTTCTTTGGAGCCAAATGTTGTACACGTTGATAGCGTTAAACCGTCTTCTGAGTCAGCAAAAGAAACCAAGGCTTCGTCCTTATCAACAACTCTCACCGAAGATACCTGGTACACATATGTATCACCACCACTCTCTACCGAAATTTCATCACCTACATCTAGTTCTTCCAGACCATTAAACGATTTGTAGGCTTGATTTTGCACAACTGGCAGCCGGCTAGAGTGTCCAAACAGGAACATTCGACGGTCATCTCCAGGACGGCCTGATCCAGGATAATGCACAACCCCCTTCTTAAGTGCTGCATCTAAAGCCGATACAGCTACTTGGGTCGGGTGTTGGATCTCAGACTCGACATTGATCTTGTCGATGGTTATTTTTGTTGGCCTAGGTGCTTGTGAAGCAGTTTCTGAAACAGGAGCTTTTGGCAACGCTCTGGTTGAGGTACTTTGGTATGTAATAGTCTCAAAGCCTTGCAGCCTGTGTTTGGCTTTTTGGTTAAATTCACTAACCTCACTTGGGATGAATCCAAGGTAAGAAAGCCCTACATGCATAACAAGAAATAGAACCAGAGTGAGAAAAATTACTCCAGATGTGATCGGAGAGTTTGATTCTTGATCACTCATCATCCTTTTGAGATAAATGTAATATATCTAGCCCTGTATCGTTTATGTGCTGTCGATTGATATCACCTACCGGGGTTAGTATAAATTCTCCTGCAGCAGACACCGTACCGGCATGTAAGTGACCGCCGATAATTTTATGTTGTGGCCCGGCCAGTGTCGCATGTACATGTACGTGCGGCTCCTCCTCAAGCCTTGTAATAAAACCGGTAGCATTAGTTAATTCGTGTGGATCTTCAAACGTATCTTTTTTGTACTCCTGCGTTTCAATATCGTAGAAACCTAGCGTGAAATCACGCAAAGCTCCAATACCCGAGACGTGCGCCCCGGAAATATCCTCCTCTTTTGCTATATGAGTAAGCTCTTCAACTATCTCATCACCGATATCAAATCGAACAATTATATTGTCTTTACGGTAATCATACTCCATATTTGTATAAATTTATTCAACTCCCTCATCCATCGATCGATACAGCCGGCCGGTTGTGGCCAAAACAATAAATCCCAGCATAAGTAGAACTTCCGGGTTTTCTGAAAAGTATTCGCTTCGCTCCAACAACCCCTCAAATCCATGCCACGTAGCCACAACACCCAGAAGGCCTAGAGTAGAGAAAAGAAGCGGATGACGCTCAAAAGCTGTACGGCGGTGACGACGAAACGCCTCGTGAACCGTGTCCGGTATATCGTGCAAGAAAGAAGCCACTCTTTCTTCGAGCTCCGTGAAGTAACCATGCGGATCTTCTTCTGCTTGTTCATCTTCTTTCGGCTCTTGCTCCCCCTCTTCTTTTGTTTCTGTATTGTTATCTGGCATAAAAGTAAGTAGTATTGATTAATCAAGGTCTTCCAATTTTCCCTTATCTGCCTGCACGTTCATCTTTAACCGCTCTATTAACTTTTCTCGGGCTGCTGGTACATTCTCTTCTTTGCCTTGCCACTCCTCAAGTACCGGCTCCTGGATTGCCCGACCGTACGAGAATGCTACCTCAAACGGAAACGGTTCAAGTTTCGCGATCGCATTTAAGTGTTTTGTTGCCTCATTTGGTTCCTGCCCCCCAGAAAGAAACACAACGCCGGGGATTTCTTCGGGGATATTTTCGGTCAGCACCTCTGCAGTTGTTTCGGCTACCTCTTTATCGGATACTTCCTGCCCACTGTCCTTACCTGGAAGCACCATGCTTGACTTGATAACTGTAGCCTTTGGATCAACCCGAAAACGATCGAGCTGGTAACACACTTCAGAAAGAACGTGTGCGGTAACCTCTTTGGCTGCATCGAAACTGTGATCACCGTCATACAACACTTCCGGCTCCACTATAGGCACATACCCAGCCGCCTGCGACTGAGCGGCATATCGGGCCAAATTAATCGCATTGAGATGTATAATCTCCGGTGTCGGTGTGTCTTCCGAGATGGAAAATACCGCCCGCCATTTGGTAAACGCAGCACCTGAGGATTTGTACTTCTCGAGCCGGTCGGCCAACCCATCAAGCCCTTGCGTAACTAGTTCTCCCGGAAAGCCCGGAAGCGGATGCTTGCCAAGATCAACCTTCACGCCCGGAAGCACCCCTTTCTTGTTTAGAATCTCAGGAAACAATTCCCCATCATCACTTTCTTGGTTGAGAGTTTCTGTAAACAGAATGACGCCGTTGAGATATTCTCCGATACCGTCCGTGTTTAAAAATAGATTACGGTACCGACGTCGGTTCTCCGGCGTGTTATCAAGTCCGATACTACTCAAACGATCGCCGGCTGTTGAGTTGCTCTCATCAGCGGCCAGGATCCCCTTGTCTGGTGCTACTAAATTTTTAGCTACTTCGCGTAATTCTTGTGTGTTCATTTGTTTTTAGTATACATTATATTACTGTATAAAAACTTCACATTCGAGGATAATTTCTGTATCCTGTTTGTGAGAGGAAATATCTTTGCCGGATCGTCTAATTGGTAGGACGCCGCGTTTTGGTCGCGGTAATCCAGGTTCGAGTCCTGGTCCGGCAGCACGCAGCGAAGCGAGTACTGCCGGAAGAAAGTGCAGTTTTGCACTTTTTCCAGACTCGAAAGGCACAATGATGTTTCTGTTTGCGCAAAGCGCAAGGCAGAAACCACGAGCCGGGGTCGCGAAATTTCTGCGTCAACAGAAATATTTGTGACCGAGTCCTGGTCCTCCTTAATCTTTCAATAGCTCTTCTGTAAGTGGTCTGATCATCAGGCAACTACTTCGTATTCTTGAGCAATCAATCACTTTTTCGAGTTGTAATAAAAAAGGGTGCCCAAAGGACACCCTGCTTCTTTATGTGTTCTCTTTTGCATTAATAGTTCAGTTTGCGTATGCAAGTATCTCTTCTTCCACTTGACCATGCAGTGCAGCCAGACCAGATAGCAAGGTGAGTGTCTGGAGCACGGTATCCACATTATGAGGCAAGAACTCGTACGAAGATGGGTGCTTTCGATTTCGATAGCGACTATGAGGAAATAGTCCACACCTATCTCCCGGACAACTGATTGAAAGCCAGCCAGTTTCGGAGCGAAGGTCCGTCTGAAATCCATGTTTGTCATAATTTCGAACTTGAAACATGAATCTATATGCATTACGCATCGCTGTAGTAATTGGACCTAAATCTAACTCTCGAGTTAGTCCAGTAACTAATTTACAGCTGTAAGCGCCACCAACACTACACTGGAGTCGCCCGGAAGAATTCCGACCAAATACAAACTTGACACGCATTAACTGCTTACGAGGAGATCTGGATGCAGGATTAGTGGCATTGATATACCACAAAAGCAAGTGTAAGTTTGCTGTCAGTAAGTAAGCAGCTTCAGTTGACACCTGAAGTGCTTTCCCGTCACCCTCACAATAACTACAATGCTCGCCTGTAGCTAGAGATTTTCCAGCTCCGTTACACCACGAGCAATCTCCAAGCTGAGAAGCCGGCAACTCTCCCACAAATTCAACAAAGTTGTCCTGTCTAACGCACCTTAGTGACTGTTCAAAACCGAACGGTTGAGTTATCTTTCCTTCAAAAGAATCAAGATCTAAATCAAAATCTTCTGCCGCATTCTCCACAATCGGTGCATTAGCAGAAATTCCTGAAAGATCCCGTGCTACCGATTGAGGAATCCGAACCACAATTGCTGGAGGAAGCTTCTTTTCGCCTTCATCAGCACTTGGTCGCCAAGATAGTTCGTACAAACGAGAGACTTCTTGCAGTGGCGCAATCATTGTAAACCTCCTTTCTGTTGATGAGAAAAAGTACGGAATTACCTCTTGTCAGTTTAGCAGCAATTAAGTTTTCCAGAAAGTGTTTCGACTGTTATTTTGAATATTACCGAAACAGTTCATACTCTTATGAAGAAATCATTACAAAAAACATATCTTTCGGAATTTGTGTATGGCGGCATTGATGGAATAGTCACTACGTTTGCCGTTATTTCCGGAGTGCTTGGTGCGAGCCTGCAAGTAAGTGTCGTACTAATTTTGGGATTCGCCAACCTTTTTGCAGACGGTTTCTCTATGGCCGTATCTGACTATTTATCTTCCAAATCTGAAAATGAAGTAAACAATATACCCGAAAAAGTACAGCAAGGACCACTCAAAAGTGCAATAGCCACCTTCCTTGCTTTTGTGACGATGGGGTTCATACCGCTTATCCCCTTTGTGCTCTCAGTGTTTTTTACGCTTCCAGTTACAACGTTTCTTTTGTCTGCCATAGCTACAGCGATAGCCTTTATTCTTGTTGGATACAGCAAAGCTCGAGTTGCAGACAAAAGCGTACTTCGAGCTATTCTTGAGACACTCCTTATTGGTGGAGCTGCAGCCATTATCGCCTTCGGGATCGGATATGCCTTGCAAAACGTAGCTTAGGAAGCTTGAACTTCTGAAGATTCTATATACCCATGTTCGGCGGCGTGTTCAGCTGCTTCTTCACTGGAATTAACATAGATGATGTCAGTAGTTTCAAGTGATTTTACAGCTTCATGTACTGCAGTATCTTCGTGAGTTGAGATATCACGGATATAAATTGCCTCGATACGGTCAGGATAATCTTCGGCTATATCTTTGTAGATAGGCGCATCTTGCTGTCCGCTATCCCCTATCAGAATAAAGTTCAGATCCGGATACGTATTTAACACCCGCCGTATCTTTCCTCGCTTGTGAGCATGATCTCCTATCTGCTTTATCATACTTATTATTCCACTAAACCGTTTTAAGAGAAGTGGTCCTCGCGGAATATTATTTACATCAAGAAAGGTGGCTAAGGAGCCATATATGTTCCAGTGACTGGATGATATATAGAATATCGGGTTGCTACTTTCTCCATTACCTCCTCGAACCAAAGCTTGATAAAAATCCACTACCCCCTCAAAAGGAGACCGAGTGCGAGCATCTTGCGTAAGGGTCTTGTACAAGAACCTCATCTTGTGTGTAGTGTTAGAAACCAGGACCGTATCATCTATATCAGAAATTACGCCAAATGTATTGTTTTGTCCCTCCACCAGTACCGGAGCTCTCTTCTTTTCGCCAGTAGCCGGTAACTCTACCGGAAGTTCAACCCACTCTGACCTTTCGGGCGACGTAAACCCTTGTGGTGAAAACGAATAATGGAAAAACCCGTCTTTATCTGTTGAAGTCCGTACCGTTTGGTCTTGAAACGTGATTTTTATTGTTACTCCCGATTTGGACTCTACCAAGTAACGCCGGACGATCTGTAGAGCATTTGCCCATATACCCGACTGTTTGTGAGAGTCTATTTCTTTGTAATCATCAGTCACTCGCCCAATAACTGTAAAAACGTGCTTGGAACCAAAACCTCGATACACCTCCAAGCGTGGCACCGGCGAGATACCTAAAAGAGATTTAAGCCAAAACATATCTACACTATAGCAAGTCGCTGTCTAGTACGGTTTCTTTAAGGAAAGTTTAATCTTACTTACACAAAGCTATAACCGCTAACTCTAACGGTAAGTGTCCCAGGCTGTCACTTACTAGCCGATTGTGATGAGAGAGAAGCGTGTGTAATGTTTTTGCATTAATATTTGAGTCAGCCCCCCTCTTTGCTTCCTCTTTAATTTTTTCTAATGTTTCTTGCCCGATTTCATTTTTTAGATCATCAACTGTATCCGGAGCTAAACGTGTCAAAAGGACTCGCCGAGTGGCTTGGATCACTCGTGCAAACAGTTTTTCTGGATCAATATTTTTTTCAGATGCGGCTTTGAGTGCCGTAAGTGCAGTATCCGCATCTTTATCAGCTATACCCGAAAATACAATTTGATTTACCACTTCGTGAGGTGGCACGCCAGTGATTTCTTCAGCTAAATCCTGCGTTATCGTGTCTTCGCCAGCTGCTCGTATACACTTTTCAAGAAGACCAAAGGCATCCCGGAAAGATCCGTCTGCAGCCCGGGCAATAACCGTAGCCGCAGACGATTCTATTTCTTGCCCCTCCTCTCCTGCTGTTTCTTCAACAGCTTCAGCCAACACCTTCTGTGACGGCTGGCGAAACTCATGATGTTCACAACGACTGATGATCGTTTCGGGTAGCTTGTCCGGCTCGGTCGTTGCCAGCACAAAGATTACAAACTCCGGCGGCTCCTCCAGCGTTTTCAGCAATGCATTAAATGCTGGTTTGGTGAGCATATGCACCTCATCGATGATGTATACCTTGTTTTCCGACTCGTACGGCAGGCTGGTAACAGCTTCTTTGAGTTCTCGAATATCATCAATACCGCGATGGCTGGCTGCATCAATTTCATAAATATCACGCTCACTGGTACCCAACTCCTTCGCCAGAATGCGAGCCACGCTAGTCTTCCCTATCCCGCGACGACCGGAAAACAGATACGCATGCGCAACGTCTCCAGTTTCTGCTGCGCCTTGTATTACTTTCGTAATATGTTCCTGCCCGCGAACTTGTGAGAAGCTTTCGGGGCGATAACGTCTATAGAGTGCTTGTGTCATTACTTGCCATTATAGCACCTATCAGAGCGTTACTACACCACTTAACAGTTTGTGGCCAGCAGATTGGCTATGCACCAGACTGAGCTCGATTGGCGATGATTGATGACACTTTTGGTTCCTCTTGTTCACCCTCAATAAGCCCGTGTTTTTTGAGAGCGTTTATCATCCGGGTCATGCCTATTCCGCCACCGAATCTTGGCTCCATTGGAAGCCCCAAGAATCTATCGAGCTCTTCTTTCACCCGCTTTTTGCCAAACAAGTCAAACAACTTTTCTGCATACTTACCTTCAGAGATAGCGTAAAAACGATCTCGCATTACCTCTGGATCGCAACTTCTTTCGGCGCTACCGATGGTCTCTTGCCCGTACACGATAGCGTCTACTTTTTTGGCCAAACTACTATCTTCATACCGCTTCATGTTCCAGTACGGCGAAGTTAGCTCCGGGAAGTCTTTGATAACAGTGACATGCGAGAAGTCTTCCTCCATTTGATTTTCGTGTTCATGCTCTAGTTCTTCAACACCGTAGTGATCGGCCAGTTCTTTATACTCTTTCTCTGCATACTCACTTTTCTCTCCAAACCCCAGGTACTCCAGAAGTTCCATCTCCAGATCAATCAGATCGCGCATATCTCCCCGAGATTCAAACTCAAACATGGGAAACAAAATTTCATGACGGCCTTCTACCGGATTAGGCTCATTCCGGTAACTTGTAGACACACAAAAGACACCCGGCACCTCAGGATCTTTTAGTAGCTCATACTCAAGCCACATCTGCCCCGTCTGCGGAAGCGGCCAACGATCACCGGCATATTCAAAGTGCGCTACAGTACTCGGATCTTCACAAGCAGCAAGAATTGATAGGCGGTCTTGCGTGTGGACTTCTCGATATCCTTTATCGAGAAAAAACTGCCGCATCTTGTTAACAGTGATCGAGAAAGCTTTTGAGTCCGTTACACCTTGGTAATTATCTATCATTGGACTTTTTTCTTAATGAATAATTAGCTTGAATCGATCAAGCCTTTTTAATCTTCCCTCATATAAAAAAACGCCAGCCGGAATGGCTGGCGAAAAAACGAAGGCTGACTCGAGTGGGGCCCGAGCACAGCAGGAAGTATTGCATTTTTATTAACCGATTCAAACTTACATGTATGGTATCACACCGCTGCTTATTGCAAGCTAGTCTTCTGAACCAACTCCCGTAAGGTAATCATTAACGACTGACCCCACCTCTTTACTGTCTTGTGTCTGCATTAATGAGTTGCGAAGTAAGTTTGCTTCAGGCAACCCTTTTGTATATGCCTTGAAATGCTTGCGCATGATAGCGAAATGCTGGTTTGGGAGACGCTCATCAAAAGTCTGAGCATGCTCAACCATTACCGATAAACGTTTGCCGGGAGATAATTCGCTTCGGTTAGTATTTGGATTAAAAAACCACGGGTTTCCATAGGCTCCGCGACCGATCATCACTCCCTCCACACCAACTTCCTGAACCTTCCTTTCCCCTTCCTCTAAGGACTCAACATCACCGTTGCCAATTATGAGTGTATCCACCCCAAAGTGATCTCGAATCATCCGGGTTCGCTTGATTGCTTCCCAGTCAGCCGGCACTTTTGACATCTCACTTCGCGTTCGAGCGTGAATACTTAGAGCTGCCGGTTTGGTTTCTAAAAGTGTTGGCACCCATGCATCTATTTCATCCTCAGAAAATCCGGTGCGGGTCTTGATTGATACCGGCAACCCACCAGCTCCTTCTTTGGCCGCCTCAACCACTCGCTGAGCAAGCTTGGGAGTTTTCATGAGTCCGCTACCACAACCATTATTCACCACCGTCCGAGACGGACAACACATGTTGATATCAATGCCATCAAATCCTAAATTCAGACAGATTGCCGCCGCCTGACGCATCCGACCGGGATGATCTGAAAAGAGTTGCGCTACAATTGGCCGCTCATTTTCTTCATAAAATAGTTGATGTTTTAAACGCTCCCAACCACCTTTTACCAAGCCGTCTGCTGAAGTAAACTCTGTGAACATGACATCCGGCCCGCGCATCTGCCCGTCTTCCTCATAACGACCATGCTTCGCAAACATCTGCCGAAATGCCACATCAGTGACGTCCTCCATTGGTGCTAAAGCAAAAAATGGCTGTGGTAAGTTGTTCCAAAAACCTTTTTTCATAATTTGCAGTACATAATATATAGTAAGCAAAACACAAATCACAATAAAAAAATCCGCCACAGAAATGCGAGTGTGGCGGATGTGTTCGTGAAATCAACTAGTTTACAAAAGATCGAGCAGTTGATCAATATCAATATTCTTCAAATCCTGATCAGGAGCTTCAAAATTGTAAGAAGGCTCCCACGGAAGGCCGTCACGATTGTAAGCGTGACAGATTTGTGGCCCAAAAAACTGACTCCATTTTTGCCTTCGACTTTGAGGGTCAACAGCTTTACCTCTTGGAGGCAGCGTTCCACTTGCAAGATTGGGTGTCATAGCCTGTTGGTCTGTAAGTAAACAAAGAGTCAAAAGTACAACACAACGCCAGATATATAATACGTCACTAAATAAATATGTCAAAAAGCTATTGGTAAAACACTTTGTTTTCAAAACGTAGGTCTATATATTCAAACGTAAACGGAGAAACCTCTGAACCGTTCGGGTTTACCTCATTAGAGGTCGAAGTTGCTAATGAGTTCTTTCCTAACACCGTCTGCAGATTGGCAAAAGATTGTGACAGATCATCATAAATGTTGATTTTAATATTAACTGAAGACGATGTGGCTGTTGGATTTTCTTGCGAATATACAGTTACATCTGCATCACCTTGCTCTTTTATATCAATCTGTTCCGGGTACAAATCAAGCTCCGGGAGCGTATTAGCAAACGAAGAAAGTGTGCTAAAAACTGAGGTAGGCATAAGTCGTTCGCCTGATTCCGGGATGTTGTTAACTGTATAAGTCAAAGAAGGTGTAGAGGTAGCTTCCGACTGATTAGTTGAAAATACAAATCCTGTCCCGTCCACCAACCGACACTGATTAAGTTCCTCACTCGCCGTACGTGCACAAAGTTGAGCTGAAGGCTCTCGTTCCGTAAGTGTAACCCGGAAGCTGCGCAGTCCGGTAATGTCTACATCTGTAGATTTAATGGCTGGAGAAACGCTCGTCAAAACTTCATGCAGCCGATTTCGTGGTAGCAGCAGAATATTATCCTGCGCAACAATCCCAAGCCACGGTTCAGCCAACACATCCTCAGTTAGTTCACGTACAGTGTCCTCTGTTACCTCAGACCCAGCTGATACGTCAATATTATTAATAGTGACTACCGACCAGTGAGTAAAGCCGATAAATAGCGCAATCACCGCTAACACCCCGAAACCGTACCACCGCATTTTGTCTCGGCGACTCTCTTTTTTACGCCGTGAGTGACGCTTGGATCTAATCCGTCGTTTGGCCATAAATTTATTCAATTACGCTTTGATTCATGTATGGTTGGAGAACGTCGGGAATAGCTATAGACCCATCCTCCTGCTGATAATTCTCAACAAGAGATACCAACACTCGTGGCGTAGCAATAGCAGTTCCGTTTAGTGAGTGGGTATATCGTTTATTACCCTCCTCGTCTTCATACTTGATGTTAAACCGTCTCGTCTGAAAATCATGATAGTAAGAAAGGCTCGCTATCTCTCGGTAACGATCCTGTGTAGGCACCCAAAGCTCAAGGTCATAGCTTTTTACCTGACTTTTCTTTAGGTCACCACCACAGATAATAATTTGCCGGTACGGGAGACCAAGGCTTTGGATGAATTCTTCTGTGTGTTTTGTAATTTCTTCATGCAAACGTACCGACTCTTGATGACTACCCTCACAAAGCATTAGCTGTTCGAGTTTATAAAATTCATGTACTCGCATTAATCCTTTTGTGTCTTTACCATGACTTCCTGCCTCACGACGGTAGCATGGACTGAAAGCCAAGTAACGCTTCGGTAATTCCTCTTTTTCTAGAACCTCCTCCGCATGATACGCCATCATCGGAATTTCTGCCGTACCGGACAGATAGTCCCCATCCTGAGTTTCATATAAGTCTTCAGCTTCGCTGGGTAGATGCCCACTACCGTACAAAAACTGCTTGCGAACTATAGCCGGAGCCATAAAACGCTCAAAGTTATACTGGCCGAAAAAGTCGCGAGCGTAATTCAAGATTGCAAAACTTAGCTTGGCTCCAGCCCCCTTGAGGAAATATCCTCTAAAGCCGTGTACTTTTTGCCCTCGCTTGAGATCAACCATGCCCAAGTCCTCCATTAGATCAATATGGCTTTGAGGGTCAAATGAAAAATGCGGCTTCTCTCCCCAGGTCTTCAGCTCTTGGTTGTCTTCCTCCTTTCCCCCTTCCGGCACTGACATATCAGGAATGTTTGGCACCTTCAGCATAAGGCTTTGCCACTTTTCTTTCACCTCTTTCAGTTTTTCTTCCTGGCCAGACAAACTTTCCTTAATCTCTTTGGACTTCTCTATAAGCTTCTGACGTTTTGCGTCATCCGTTATTTGACCTATTTTGTCCGAGATATTATTTTTCTTCTCACGTTTTTTATCGACCGCAGTTTTCAACTCCCGGCGTTTTTCGTCAATTGTCAACAGCTCATCAATATCAATATCTGCATGTTTCTTTTCTGCAGCCTTTTCAACCAATTCTTTGTTGTCACGAATAAAATTTATATCAAGCATAGTGATTGAATGAATCTACCATGTATTATGTATTTATTGTGTTTGTGCTACACATCATAGCAAATAAATCTCCACTTTCGCATTCATGAAATTTCCAGTACGCAAAGTACAATCGGATGAATTCCCAAAGCGACTCAGAGAAATACATGATCCACCAGACTCTCTATACGCTCGTGGTAGCGAATTCCCCCAGGCCGAAAAATACTTATGCGTAGTAGGATCCCGAAAACACACGAATTACGGACGCGATGTCTGCCAGAAACTTATCAGCGGCCTTGTCGGAAGTTCCATATGCATCGTATCAGGACTAGCGCTTGGAATGGACGCTATAGCTCACAAAGCAGCCCTCAAGGCTAACCTTCCGTGCATTGGAGTCCCTGGATCCGGACTTAATGATAAAGTTTTGTATCCAAAAACTAACAAACCACTTGCCAAAAAGTTACTTACAAGCGGCAATATGCTCATCTCTGAATTTGAACCGGACTTTGAAGCGGTCGGCTGGGCGTTTCCGAAACGGAATCGAATTATGGCCGGACTTTCACAAGCTGTTTTGGTAGTAGAGGCAACAGAGCAGTCCGGGACACTTATTACTGCTCGATTAGCTACTGAGTACAATCGCGATGTCTTTACCGTGCCGGGATCAATTAAGTCCAAAAATACTGCCGGTCCTCATGGACTTATTCGTGACGGAGCTGCACTAATCCGATCCGGTGAAGATATTCTTCGCGAGTTAAATTTGCCTACCGATAACAAAGCTTCAAAGGACCACGAAAACCTAACCGCAAAGGAAGAAAAAGTTATCGAAGCACTCGATACCCCAAAACCTAAGGATGACTTACTGCAAGAAGTTGACATGCCGGCAGCTGAAGCTAATGTCCTCATCTCCCGCCTTGAACTAAAAGGTTTACTGAAAGAATCCGGAGGTAAAATTGAGCGTTTGTAATCAGCCAGACTATAAAAGTTACCCAAAAAGTAGTTTTTTAAACAGTGAAATCAGGTAATTTCTTGATAACTTTTAATCATTACGCTATCCTCACATTACGATATGAAACTTGCAATTGTAGAGTCGCCATCAAAGGCGAACACCATAAAGAAGTATCTCGGCGAAGACTTCGAGGTGGAAGCCTCGATAGGTCACGTTCGTGATCTGCCAAAGTCTGCCGAAGGAGCTATTGATATAGAAAACGGATTTACTCCCCATTACGTAATACCCGACGAGAAAAAAGAAGTGGTTGAGCGTTTGAAAAAGAAAAAAGAAGAAGCTAACGAAGTAATACTCGCAACTGACCCAGATCGTGAAGGTGAGGCTATCGCGTGGCACGTTGGAGAAGCCCTCGATCTGGAATACGATTCCGACAGCACAAAACGCATTACTTTTCATGAGATTACAAAAGAAGCAGTACAGGAAGCTCTAGAAAATCCGCGAAAAATTGATACCGACCTACGACGAGCGCAAGAAGCTCGGCGTGTCCTTGATCGGATTTTTGGTTATGAGTTATCCGAGTTAATTTGGAAAAAGGTACGATACGGGTTGTCGGCCGGCCGTGTACAGTCTCCGGCACTTAGAATCATCATGGAGCGAGAGCGAGAAATTCGGGCTTTCGAGCCAGAGGATTACTGGGTAATTTCAGCTGACGTTGCCACCGATGAAGACAGTTTTACCGTTGAGTGCGAAGACGAGCCACGCGATGAAGACACGGTAGATGAAATTATTACAGCCGGAAAAGAGAATCCGTGGCAGGTAGCTGATGTGGAAGAAAAGAACCGTACGCGTAATCCGTATGCTCCATTTAAGACTTCTACTCTTCAGCGATCTGGATCAACCCGCCTTAACTTCTCCCCTTCACGAACCATGAGAGCCGCCCAGCAGTTGTATGAGGCCGGTCACATTACATACATGCGTACAGACAGCACCACTCTCAGCTCAAGCGCACAAAAGCAAATCCTGGCATATCTATCTGACGAGTTTGATGACAAGTATAAACAACCTCGCCAATACGAAACTGATGATGAATCTGCCCAAGAAGCACATGAAGCTATTCGACCAACCACTATTGCCAAAAAGAAAGTAGGTGGCGGTAAAGATCAAAAGAAACTCTACGATCTTATTTGGCGCCGGACGGTTGCAAGTCAGATGAGTGCCGCCAAGCTCAAGCGCACAAAAATTATTGCTCACATTTTGGATAATGGTGACGAAACCACTCAACCCTCCTTCACTGTTTCTGGTACCCGCACTATCTTTGATGGTTGGCTGGCAGTACACTCTGCGGCCCGCGGTAAGGATGTCGAACTACCTGATGTGGACATTGGTCAAGAGCTTGGTCTTGAAGATATTGACTCAGAAAAGAAACAAACACAGCCTCCTTCCCGTTACTCAGAAGCCGGGCTAGTCAAACAGCTTGAAGACAGAGGGATCGGCCGGCCGAGCACATACGCAACTATTATAGATACACTTACAGATCGCGGGTATGTTACCAAGGATGGACGCACGCTTTATCCAACGGATACCGGCGACGTCGTTAGCACCTTTCTTGAAGAACATTTCACCAAGTATATCAGTGACAACTTTACGGCCAGCCTAGAATCTCAACTTGACGAAATTGCACATGGGGAGCGTGAGTACGAAAAAACACTTGAAGAGTTTTATGAACCTTTCGAGAAAAAGTTAGAGGAAAAGCAAGATATAGACAAGCTAACCACATTAGGTCCGGCACCAAATGACGAAGAGTGTCCTGAATGCGGAGCAGACATGGTGGTTAAACTCGGCAAAGCCGGAAAGTTTCTATCCTGCAGTAACTTCCCTGATTGTGACGGAGCTCGAACCATGGATGGTGAACCAGTTGAAGACGTACCAATAGGAACTCATCCAGACGAAGACAAACCGGTTTATGTAAAATCCGGCCCGTATGGCCCATACCTCCAACTCGGCGAAGATGATGACGAAGGTGGTGGGCCAAAACGAGTAAGTATTCCCGAAGACATGGACCCAGATGAAATAGACATGGACGACGCCTTGAAACTTCTGTCCATCCCACGAGAACTCGGTGAACACCCTGAAACCGGCAAAGAAATTGTTGCCAGCATTGGACCATATGGCCCTTACATTAAACACGGAGATGATTTTCAATCACTGAAAAAATACGATGACGTTGATGTTTATGAAGTGGAGCTTGAAAAGGCTGTAGAGATTATTAATGAAAATTCTTAGACTTTTAAAGAGAACCAAGGTATAATCTAAGGACTCATGAATAAAACCCAATCTCCGGCTGATGTAAGTAGTATCATCCAGCACATCTGGTCCCCTTCTGATGAAGACAGGAGGATGATCCAGCGTGCGTATAAACTTGCTACTCAAGCGCATGAAGGTCAGATGCGTTATTCTGGTCGAAAGTATGTACACCACACAATTGAGACAGCCACGATTTTGGCTGATCTTGGGATGGATACAAAGTCTATTGTTGCCGGCCTACTCCATGACACCATCGAAGATGCTGAGGTTTCGACAGAAAGAATAGAAGAAGAGTTCGATGAAGAAGTTCTCTTTTTAGTACAAGGCGTAACCAAGCTGGGCAAAGTACGATACCGAGGTATGAAACGGCACATCGAGAGCCTTCGGAAGTTATTTGTGGCTACCTCGCAAGACATCCGAGTACTTATCATCAAGCTGGCCGATCGTCTTCATAATATTCGCACGCTTGAGCATGTTCCTGACCACAAGCAGCTACGAATAGCTGAAGAAACATTAGAGGTATACGCCCCTATTGCCCGACGGCTTGGTATCAAGAATCTGTACACCCAGCTTGAAGATGAAGCATTTCCTTACGTTTATCCTGATGAGTACGAAACGGTAAAACATCTCTCTGATTCCAAATATGATGAAGCTATAGATACTATAGAAGAAGTTAAGCGGGATCTACTAATTGCGCTTGAGGAAGCTGAAGATGTAGAAGATACAGTTGTTGATTACCGACTAAAACACCTGTTTAGTTTGTATCAAAAACTCAAAAAGAAAGATATGGATATCAGCCAGATCTATGACATCGTCGCACTTCGTGTCATCGTCAATTCAATTAACGAATGCTACCGAGTGCTGGGAATGGTTCATGACCTTTGGCGTCCAGTTCCGAATCGCTTGAAAGATTACATAGCCAGCCCAAAGCCGAATGGATACCAAAGCCTTCACACTACTGTTTTCGACGGCAAGGGTCAGATGGCAGAAATTCAAATTCGCACCAAAGACATGCATTACGAAGCTGAATACGGAGTAGCTTCACATGTTTCTTACAAATCGCCCGGTTCAGGAGATACACTGGAGTGGTTCCAAGACTTGATAGCCAGCATGCAGAGTGATCAGCCAGAAACTAAAGATAAAGATAATGTGCCTGGCTGGATTAAAGAAATGACTGAAGAACAGCAAGAAACCACCGATCCTGCTGAGTTTATGAAAAACCTCCAGACGGACTTTTTTGAAGACCGAATTTTTGTATTTACTCCAAAAGGTGATGTTATCGACTTGCCGGCAGAATCAAGTCCGATAGATTTTGCGTACCAAATCCACACCGATCTTGGCCACCATATCTCTGGAGCTCGAGTCAACAACAAACTCTGCTCTCTGGACACCACTCTGAAAGACGGAGATATTGTCGAGATTATGACTGATGAATCAAACTCGCCAAAAAGAAAATGGCTTACTTACACAAAAACTACCGCAGCTCGACGCAAGATAAAGCGCGCTATACGCCAAAAAAACAAGGAGTAAGGATTACTTAAATTGAGAAGTTAGAAACTGCATACATATCATCTTCAGAATCTTCCGGGGCATCTTCTTCACTACTTTCTGGCTCATCACTTTCTTCCTTTTGATCATCTTCATTTAACGAAGTAGGTACACTCGGCTCAACCACCTGTTTGTCTTCTTCTGGGACGTTATTATCTTTTGCTTTTTTATTCTCCTCTTTATCATCTTGGTCTTTAGGTTCCTCAACCTTATTTACGGTTTCAGATTTCGACAAGACGTCGCTGACTTCATCTATTTCGTCTTTATTTTGACCAACAGCCGAGTTGGGGGTTCGAGATTGTGTGCTAGACAACTCTTCATCTTGCAATTCATCTGATTCTCTTTGGTTTAATTGATTTTTTTGCGGTGTTGCTGATGAGGCTTGTTCATCTTCAGATTCAGATTTTGAAACAGTGTGAGAATGGTTGGTTTCTTTGTTTTTTGTTTTTTCGGGCTGATTATCCCGCCTCCCGATAACCACCTCTTCGCTTGTGTCATCTTTCTTTGCATCTTCCTGCTGAGAAACTTCGGCTTTCTGAACTTTGTTTTCTTCTTTTTTATTGTCTTTATTGTCCTGATATTTTTTAGGTTTTGGTGCAGAGCTCACCGACTCCGAGCGAACTTCTTGATTTTCTTTTGGATCTGTCTCTTCCTCCTCTTCTTCTTTTTCTTGTTTTTTGGCTCGGGCAGAAGCTATAGCAGCTTCAAGTGTTTCCGCCATACTCTCCTCTTTGGTCTGTGAGTCGGACTCACTTTCCTGCTCTTTTTTCTTTTCAGCAACAGAGCTGACGTATTCTTCCATCATGTCGCTCATCTCCATTTCACCCTGACTGCGCATCAACTCAATAATACTCTCTAGATCTTCGTTGGAGAAAAAGTCTATAACTAACTTACCGCCGACGTCTCGTTCTTCGATTTTAACTCGGGTTCCGAAGGTTTCAGATAGCTTTTCTTCAAGCTCTTTTGTCTCCGGATCGACTTTGTTTTTCTTCTTTCGCACTTTGTCCTGTGCATCACGTCGAGCTATCTCTTCAGCCTCTCGTACGGTTAGACCCTTATGTATGATCTCTTTAAAGAGTGTCTCCTGCTTTTCCGGATTATCCCGAAGCATCATAACAGGTCGAGCATGACCTTCTGTCATTTTACCGCCGATAATTGCTTGCTTTATTTTTTCAGGAAGCTTTAGAAGCCGCATGCTGTTAGATACGTACTCGCGGCTTTTCCCGATCTTTTCGGCTATCTTTTTGTGTGTAAAATCAAATTCATCCGCTAATTTATCAAAAGCTTCAGCCCGCTCGATAGGGTTGAGATCTTCTCGCTGGAGGTTTTCGATAATCGCCAGCTCAAGCTTAACCTGCGAATCCTCTTGCTCGCTTCTTATGATCACCGGAACTTGCGAAAGGTTCGCCATTTGTGCAGCTCGGTGTCGGCGCTCACCGGCTATAAGTTCATAATGTACTTTCAGGCCGCCATCTTCTTTGGTTTCTTCATTCCTGGTAACCGTAAGTGGTTGCAATACACCATACTGACGGATGGATTCCGCTAGATCACGCAGGCTTTCTTCATTAAAATCGCGGCGTGGTTGGTATGGGTTTGGTCGAATCTTATCGACGCTGACCCAAAAAATTGCGTCATTTTGAAATTTCGAAGACATGTGTGTGGCTGTGTTACTACCCCAACAACATAATTTATTTTAGCACACGAAGAAGCTTTTCAATCATGTTGATAATTCCGTCTAATACGGGTAATCTATGACT
>CAYVKO010000001.1:1461-48314 GCA_964452185.1 uncultured Candidatus Saccharibacteria bacterium | reverse complement strand
GAAGAAGCTTTTCAATCATGTTGATAATTCCGTCTAATACGGGTAATCTATGACTGTAAGCCGGAGTGACGGAACTGGTAGACGTGCACGACTCAAAATCGTGTGCCTTACGGCGTGTGGGTTCGACTCCCACCTCCGGCACAACTCTCAGCACTTTGTAGCAAAACGTGTATACTTTCTGTATAGAAAAAATTATATAATATATTATATAATTTTCCCTAATCTGTTATATAACAGACGGATGTGTGGGCTGTTTTGCTTACAATATTTAGCACAGAATCTGCGGCTCTCGCTCTAGTTCAATGCCAAACTGATTGTGAACTCGGTGGCGAATCTCTCCTATTGCTTTTGCCAGATCAGCGAAGTCTGCTCTTTGTTTACTAACCAACACCAGCGCATTTTCTTTATATACACCTACAGACCCAAACTCTTTCCCTTTTAACCCGACTTCTTCAATAAGCCACCCGGCCGGTATTTTTATACCTTTCTCTAACTCGTAGTAAGGCATATCGGAAAACTCAGATAAATCATCTTCAAAAAAATCACGCGAAACTACCGGGTTCTTAAAAAAGGATCCCAAATTAGGGGTCTCGGTTGGCCTTGGAAGCTTACCCCATCGAATTTCCACAATCGCTTCTCTGATTTGGTTCAAGGTTGGTTGTTCTACTCCTCTTTTTTCAAAGTATGTTTTTACATCCTCATAGTCCGGCATTTCCGGATCTTTAGTAGACAAATTTAAAGTAATCGAAAGCACTACAAATCGGCCCGGTTCGCGCTTAAAACGGCTGGTACGGTACCCGAACTCACACTGATCACAAGACAACGCAGCAAAGCTATCTGTCTTCGTATCAAATACTTCCAGCTGTGAAAGCACATCAGATAGTTGGCTCCCATAGGCCCCGATATTCTGTATCGGTGCAGCTCCTACAGAGCCAGGTATTGCACTCAAAGCTTCCAAACCAGAAAAGCCGTTCCGAACAGACCATGAGACAACATCATCCCAGTTCTCACCCGCCTGTATTTTTACTTTCACACTGCCACCTTCCTTGTACGCATCCACGCCCTTCAGCTCATTTTTTACAATCAAACGATTTATTTTGGCTCCAGAAAAAACAGTATTTGAACCTTCACCGATTACCGTAAGCGGTACGTCTTTTTTGCGGGCAAAGTCACTCAGGCCAGACACATCATTCTTTTTAGTTAATTTCGCAAAGTGTTTTGCCGTACCTCCTATACCAAATTTGGAATATTTATTAAGAGAAGCATTCGATTTGGGTGTTGATTTACTCATGTGTATAACATTATATATCACATATGATATATTTAGTTGTGAATAATCACAAATATCATGAATAAAGAAACTTCACAGAAAAAAATTGGTCACTTCATAAAAAAACTACGTCAACGACGCGGGCTAACTCAGAAAGAATTTTCTGAAGTATTAGACACCTCTCAAAGTGCCGTAGCTCGTATTGAAGCCGGTAAACAAAACCTTACCACAAATAAACTGGACACGATTAGCGAAGCCCTGAATCGTCGAGTTCTTTCGCTATCTGACGAATCTTTGGACTTTAAAATTAACGGACCTGCAAAGCTATCCGGAGAGATAGAAACCAATACCTCCAAAAACGGATCAGTGGCTTTGATGTGTGCCGCTTTATTAAATAAAGGCACGACAACTCTGCACGGAATAGCCAAAATTGAAGCAGTGTATCGAATTATCGATATACTCGAAAGCATCAATGTTGAAGTCGAGTGGGTAGACACTAACTCCCTACGAATTCAGCCACCGGAAACCTTCGACTTGAGTAACATGGACGACCAAACAGCTCGAAAAACTCGGTCTGTACTGATGATGATCGGACCACTTGCCCACAAGAAAGACACTTTTAATATCCCACACGCCGGCGGGTGCAAAATGGGAGAACGCACTACCTCAGCCCATGATCACGTATTCGAGTCTTTCGGGATGGAAATCACAACCAAAGAAGATCACTACGAGATCAAAGCCGGTAACATGCACACCCCCGAAGAAGAGATAGTAATGTATGAAGCAAGCGATACAGCTACTATTAATGCGCTCTTGTGTGCGGCTTTGAGCCCTGGAACTACCACTGTGTCCTTCGCTACCCCAAACTACCAGGTACAGGATGTCTGTTTCTTTCTTGAAGAACTAGGAGTAGAAATTGAAGGTATCGGTACACATCAGCTTACGATACACGGAACAGAATCAATAGAGAAAGACGTAGAACACCACAACAGCGAGGATCCAATTGAGTCAATGATGTTTATCAGCGCAGCACTCACAACGAATTCCAAGCTAACGATAACCCGTTGCCCGATTGACTTTCTGAAACTTGAGCTTTTAAAGCTAGAGTCAATGGGAGCAGAAATTGACAGGAGTGATAGTTATAAAAGCAAAAACGGACGGACAGACTTGGTGGACCTTACTATCCACCCGTCTGACTTGCATGCTCTTAACGTTAAGTTACATGCCCTTCCCTATCCGGGCATTAACACGGACAACCTTCCTTTCTTTGTGCCTATTGCAACGAAAGCCAAAGGCACAACCAACATTCTCGACTGGATGTGGGAGAACCGCGCCATCTACTTTACTGAACTGAACCGTTTGGGTGCAGAGATTAAACTGGCTGACCCGCATCGTGTCTTCATTGACGGCCCGACCGAGCTGGAAGCAGCTCAGATTGTTTGCCCTCCAGCACTTCGACCTTCAATGATCATCCTCATAGCTATGCTAGCAGCCGACGGTCAGTCAATTCTACGAAACGTTCACTCCATTCACCGTGGGTATGAAGACGTAGCTAACCGCCTAAACTCCATCGGAGCTGATATTGAAATCATTAGCGGAATTTAAGCGCTAACACTATGAGTTCGTCAAACAACAAAAAACAGCTGCTTGCTATTGTCGGCCCTACAGCTGTAGGAAAAAGCTCTTTGTCTGTAAAGATAGGACGAAAAAAAGATGGTGAAGTTATTTCCGCTGACAGTCGGCAAGTGTACCGCAGACTCAATATAGCAACAGGTAAAATAACACAAGAACAAATGCAAGGTGTTCCTCATCACCTGCTGAATGTAGCAGACCCTGATGAGGAGTTTAGTGTATACAACTACAAAGAGTTGGCTGATAAACGCATTCAAAAAACTCATGAACGAAATAAATTGCCAATTCTTTGTGGGGGCTCAGGTTTCTACATTCAGGCAGTTATTGACGATTTAGTTTTCCCTGATGTTCCACCTAACGAGACACTCCGAGAAAAGTTACGAGAACGAAGCACAGCGGACTTGTTTGCCGAACTGCAAAAGAAAGACCCGAGGCGGGCTGAAGAAATTGACGAAAATAACCCACGCCGGCTCATTCGCGCTTTAGAGATCGTAGAAGCACTTGGAAAAGTACCAAAACTAGAAAAAAGAGAGCGCTTTGACACCCTGCAAATCGGTCTCCAACTGCCAGACAAAAAGTTGAAACAAAATATTATTAAACGCACAAAAGAACGGTTTGACCAAGGAATGGTTTCAGAAGCCAAAAAACTACACAGCGACGGGTTATCCTTAGATCGTATGCGAGAACTTGGACTTGAATATAAACATCTTGCTGACTATCTAGAAAAAAAGATTGATAAAGAGTCTTTATTTGAAAGAATCGTGCAAGGTGACTGGCAGTACGCTAAACGCCAACGTACCTGGTTTCAAAAAGATGAGCGCATACGTTGGTTTAACCCTGACGAAACCAACAAAATCATGGATGTAGTTAACGACTTTACCAACAAAAAAACACCCACAGCTAAATCGGTGGGTGTTTAGGTGCTTATTTCTTTTAGATTTCCTTTCTTGATTTGAGCCCGGAAGACTCTCTTACCGTCAGAGTAAATATGAGCGTACGATACGCCCTTCTTGTGTCTGCCCTTGTAAATTCGAACAGCTGTTTCTTTCGCACTCTCTAAATCTTCAGCAGTTTCAGTGTCAGGCAAGCCGGTTTTGGTTGGAATTACTCGAACCAGGAAACCGTCTTCTCGATTGGGTTCCATAATGGCACCTCATAAATTAGGAAAGATCGACGGTTACTAGGTACAGTATATATTGACATTGCGATTTTACAATAACGGTATTTTCACGCTCTTGTTCGCTGCGGGCCCATGAGGATTTGAACCTCAAGCTGCGGTTTTGGAGACCGCCATTTTGCCAGTTAAACTATGGGCCCAACCAGTTGAAGTATAGCAAAAATGCCGAATTCTTCAGGAGTTAACACTACCCACACCGAACTAGCCGAAGTTTTTACACTGAGTTTGTCGAGGTGTTCGCACTGAATCTGTTGAAGTGTGCGCCGGGTAGGACTTGGTCACGAATAAATTCTCTGACGAGAATTTTTCTCGACCCCACCTCGACATCTTCGCCTTCAGCATAGCTGAAACTCAGATATGTCTGCGGCTTTCAAGTCCACATGAACATGCATAAATGCATGTTCTCCAGCTTCGCTTAATCTTAATAAGGTCTGTAGGCTGTGCGCCGGGTAGGACTTGAACCTACGAAGGCATAAAGCCAGCAGATTTACAGTCTGCCCCGTTTGACCACTTCGGTACCGACGCAACCACGTAAAATAATAGCAAGATTGACCGTGTTTCGCAATATAAAAGCAACGGAAATTAACCGCTGCTTAAAGCTTTAATTAGTTTGAATTGTCTTTTTATTTGATGAGCTTAAGTGGTAGCTCCTGCTGGTTCGGCTGGCTCTTTGAGGTCTGAAGCCTCAGGAATAGCTTCTTCGAGAGGTGGAGCTTCTCCTTTTTTGGTCACCTCAAAGTTTAGTTCTCCATCCTCCATTTCTACTCGTACCTCACCACCCTCAAACACACCTCGTTCTACCATCAAGTTAGCTACAGGTGTGAGTATCTGGTTTTGGATAACTCGGTTGAGTGGTCGAGCTCCGTACTGAGGATTATATCCTTCCTCAGCCAGATAGTCGTAAACTGGATCAGCAATTTCGAGCGTAAGATCCTTCTTTTCTAGACGCTCAAGAACTTCTTCCATCTGAATGCTTACAATTTCACGAACCGCTTCTTCAGATAGTACGTTGAAGATGATAACGTCATCTAAGCGGTTTAAGAACTCAGGGCGGAATTCATCTTTTAGTTCGTCACGCACTTTATCCTTAGCCTGTTCATATTCATCCATTTCATCGCCTTGGCTAAATCCGAGCGTCTTCATCTTGTCGATGTGTTGAGCACCCACATTTGAAGTAAGTACAATTATTGTGTTCTTGAAGTTGACCTTCCTCCCTTTTGAGTCGGTCAAGTGACCATTGTCCAGTACCTGAAGCAGGATGTTGAATACATCAGGGTGTGCTTTTTCGATTTCATCAAAGAGAATGACGGAGTATGGACGGTGACGTACTTTCTCAGTGAGGTTACCTGATTCATCGTGCCCCACGTATCCGGCCGGAGCACCAACCATCTTGGAGACAGAGTGACGCTCCATATACTCAGACATATCTACTCGAATGAGCGCCTCTTCATCATCAAACATGAATTCAGCAAGCGTCTTTGTTAGCTCAGTTTTGCCAACACCAGTTGGACCAAGGAACATAAAGGAACCGATTGGTCGTTCCGGATCAGCAATACCAACCCGAGATCGTTTTACTGCGTTAGATATCTTCTCTACAGCCTCGTCTTGACCAACCACTCGCTCTTGTAGTGTTTCCTCCATTCGGGATAGTTTTTCAGCTTCCTCTTCAAGCATCCGACTAACCGGAATTCCTGTCCAGTCTGATACCACTTCAGCAACATCACGTTCTGTTACCTCCTCTTTTAGAATACGCCGATTAGATTGGAGCTCCTTAAGACGTTCTTGCTTCTCTTCCAACTCCTCTTTTAGTCGAGGCATCTCTCCATAGCGGATTTCAGCTGCTCGCCCAAGGTCAGCCTCTGCTTCAGTATTTTCAGCCTCAACACGAAGTTTTTCAATTTTTTGCTTAAGATCCTTAATAGCATTAAGCGTCTCTTTTTCATTTCTCCACTTAAGTTCAAGCTCGGAAGTTTCCTCTTTGAGTTCAGCAATTTTTCTATCTATATCATCAATTCTCTCCACTACTTCTTCATCAGGGTCTTCTTCATCAGATACCTCTTTTGTAAGAGCCTCTTTTTCGATTTCCAGGCGAGTAATCTTACGATGTGCCTCTTCAAGCTCTTTAGGTTTATCTTCAAGCTCCATTCGTAGCGCAGAACACGCTTCGTCAATCAAGTCTACCGCCTTGTCTGGCAAGAATCGATCTGCAATATATCGGCTTGAAAGGTCAGCTGCAGCTACAACGGCTTCATCAAGAATTTTTACACCATGGAAGAGTTCGTATTTCTCTTTAAGACCACGAAGGATAGCCACAGTATCCTCTATAGACGGCTCTTCTACGTGAACCGGCTGGAAGCGCCGAGTAAGAGCTGGGTCTTTTTCTATATGTTTTTGGTACTCATTTAAAGTTGTCGCACCAATAGCACGGAGTTTTCCTCGAGCTAGTGCAGGTTTAAGCATATTGGATGCATCCATAGCTCCTTCAGCAGCACCTGCTCCTACAATCGTATGAATTTCATCAACAAACATAATTACATCCCCTTCAGAGTTTTCTATCTCTTTCATAATTTTCTTTAGACGCTGCTCAAATTCTCCTCGATATTTTGTGCCAGCAATAAGCGAACCAAGGTCTAGGGACACTAACTCTTTTTCCTCCAAAGATTCTGGCACATCTCCTTTGGCCATTCGTTGAGCCAAGCCTTCAGCTATAGCTGTTTTTCCAACCCCCGCTTCACCGATAAGGATAGGGTTGTTCTTTGTACGTCGAGAAAGAATTTGAATAATTCGGTTCACTTCTTGATCACGACCAATAACCGGATCAAGTTCATTCTCTCGAGCCATTTCAGTAAGGCTTCTTGTATACTTCTTTAGTGATCGATTTTGAGGAGAGCGTTTTGATGGTGTGTCGCCATCTTCTCGCAACTTTTTGAGCACTTTCATTACGTCATCCTTCTTGATACCAAACTCTTGAAGAATTTCCTTTGCGTCAGAATCGTTTGAGAGCACTGACAAGAACAGATGTTCTGTTGAAACAAATTCATCAGAAAGATTCTGAGCTATTCGCGTTGATGCTTCAAGTGTTTTGGCTAACTCTGGAGTTAAGTAAATTTGATATGCCGGAGATGAAGATGAAGCCACGTCGCCGCCTGTCGGGTCATCAAGAGTGCCCATAACAGCATCAGATAAGTGCGGAATTTCGATTTCGAGCTTTTCAAGGATAGAGTAAACAATACTTTCATCCTGCTGAATCAACGCAGCCAGGAGATGGTTGGGATTTACGTGATTTTGATCGCGCTCGACTGCCAACTCATGTGCTCGGCGAATAGCTTCGCGAGCTTTGGCAGTGAATCGATTGAAGGGTGGTTGCCCGTCATTGTTGTTGGATGTTGGATTTGCCATATGTGTTGGTATCTTATCTGATATTTTCAGGGTACTGTGGCTGCTATGCAGTTACGTATATTTTAGCGTACCTAAATGGCTTTTTCAATGGAGTAAATTAGCCCTCTAATTAGCCATTAGAGAAGATATAGGAGGGAATATACCACCGTTTGTGCTGAAAAGCCCTACTACTTCCGCTTGAGTGTTTAAAAGTAGGCTGCCAGCCGGAAGATTATTGGACTCAATCTGAACCCCTGATTCACTCACTGCACTAACCGTTGTTTGAAATATTTGCGGTTGACCCGATAACGGAACTACGTACATTTCTTCCCCGGTTTCTGACTGATATTCTCTTGCAGTTAGTGGGGACAAAGACCCGCTTGCTTGACCTACTCGGTACACTGAAAACTCATCATCTGATTGGTTGGGGTCTAGACTAAGGCTAACTACCACCCCATCTTCAAACAATCCTTCGGCCGAGTTGGACGGATTTGAAGCCGGAACAATCATTTTATTTTGGCCACGAATATTCAATAAAACACCGGCTTGCGGAGACATTTCCGGGGCTGTAACTCGAGCTACCGCATCCACACTTGCCGTTAACACCTCGCTTTGGGTTGGTAATGAGGCTGTGTCCGTGGTAGTTGGAGTATCGGTTGCTGATGAAGTAGCATCTGACGACGTAGGTGTATTACTGTCAGAAACAGACTCTTCCTGCTGAGGCGTAGTTGTGCTTGTAGGGTCTGTTGCTGGCTGCGAATCCGATGATTCGCCTATCACCAGCACACCCACGATGACTAATACCGCCAAAATAGCCACAAACAGCATTACGAGTTGTGTTCTAGAAAAGTTGTTCATTTCTGGTTTAGATTATACCACCAACAGTATTTATAAAGAATCTAACTTGCACCATCCAAGCAACCGCGGAGAGTATTTACAAGCGTGTCCATATCGGATTGTGTTGTGTGTATACCAAGCGAAAACCGAAGCGCTTGCTGTGTTTGATTTTCAATTCTAGCCACCACCGAAGACTTACCAGACCCTGACTGACAAGCACTAGTGGTCGCACAGGCAATTCCCTCCCGGTCAAGCTTAGTAGCCAAATAATCATGATCTACACCTAGAAAGGACACGCTAATATTGTTAGCCACTCGATGATCACGACTTCCGTTAATGCGAATTTCACTAAAGGTGTCATTAAGTTGGCGTATGCCGTAATCTCGGACTGCTGTAATTTGCTCTCGGTGTTTTTCGTAATGATTTTGCGCCCACTCAAGCGCTTGAGCCATACCCACTATAAGCGGTACCGGCGGTGTGCCTGGACGAACACCCTGGTAATCACCTACATGTTCTTTAGAGTCATTTATAAGCAATGATTGTACCGGAGTGCCACTTTTTACCCACAACACCCCGACACCTTTTGGGCCATACATTTTTTGCCCGTTGATCGTCATCATATCTACACCCAGCCGTTCAGGGTTTAAAGGCAGAAATACCGGAGCTTGGCTAGCATCTGTGTGAACTAACGGGTACAGATCATCTCCGGATGCCGCCTTACTTACTTGCCTGACTGGCTGAATGGTTCCAATTTCATTGTTTACATACTCACACGATACCAGTGCTGTGTTTGGATCTACCAACGATTCTAACGCCTCAGTATTCATTCGTCCTGATGAATCTACAGGTACTGTATCTACATTAAACTTATCTTGGTTGATCTGAGTTACTGACCCGTGAGATATCTCATTAACAAGAACTGAAGGTTCCTCTATACGATCTCGGGCCGACTTCATACTTCCTAAAATAGCTAAAGAATTTGCCTCAGTAGCCCCAGAAGTAAACACAATTTCTGAAGCCTGTACACCAAGGATTGAACTTATACGTTCTCGCGATTCCGATACAGCTTTCCTGGCCTCTCTTCCGGGGGTGTGAATAGTAGCTTGCGGATTAGCAAAAACTTGCTGCCAGTATGCCTCCATTGCCGACAACACCTCATCCCGAACCGGAGTCGAAGCGGCGTAATCAAGATATATGCGGCTTGTATCTTTTTCTTTCATGCACCTACTAATGTAACGGAAATAAGTGGATCCTGCCAGACAACGCTTTTATTGTACACTTATTTACGGTACTATTTGCAGTGTCAAATCTATGTCTAAAGAAAACTCAACAACTCGACCGCCGGTTATTGCTGTAATGGGTCATATCGATCACGGCAAATCAACACTGCTGGATTATATCCGCAAAAGCAACACGGCAGCCAGTGAAGCAGGTGGAATCACCCAACACCTGTCTGCGTACGAAATAACGCACGAAGGTGAAGAAGGTAGTACCAAGATGACCTTTCTTGATACTCCAGGCCATGAAGCCTTTATCGCTATGCGCGAACGAGGCGCTACAGTTGCTGACATAGGAGTCCTTGTAGTAGCAGCTGATGACGGAGTGCAAGAACAAACCAAAGAAACAATTAAGGAAATTAAAGAGCAAGAAATACCGTTTATTGTAGCCATAAATAAGATAGATAAACCAGAAGCTGATGTAGACGCCGTTATACAAGAGCTGGCGGAATCCGAAGTTTACGTAGAAGGTTTTGGAGGTGATATATCGTACGTTGAAATATCAGCTAAGACCGGAGAAAATATAGAAGAACTTTTAGACCTTCTGACTCTGACCGCAAAACTTAACGAACTTACCACTGACCCTCAAACTAATGCAAGCGGAACAGTCATAGAATCCTCCGTTGATGCCCAGCGCGGTACACAAGCTACTCTTGTAATTACTGACGGATCTTTAGAAACGGGTATGTATGTTCATGCTGAAGGGTGTATTGCTCCGGTACGAATTTTTGAGAACTTTAAAGGCAAAAGTATAGAAAAGGCGCAAGCCAGCACACCAGTACTGGTTGTTGGGTTTGACGAGCAGCCGAAGGTTGGAGCCAAGTTTGAGTCCCTTAAAGACAAGAAGGCTGCTCGTGAAGCTGCTGAGCAGTATAAAAAATCAAAAGAGAGATCAGGTTCGCAAGGAGCACGTCAGTCGTACGACGCCTTTACTATTCCTGTAGTGGTAAAAACTGATGTCTCGGGCACCGTTGATGCTATTACGCATGAACTAAAAAAGCTGCATAGCGATCGTGCCGCTCTGGATATTGTCCACACCGGAGTTGGCGATATCACTGAGGATGACATCCGAGCAGTTGCCTCTAACGACGTATCTTCGATTGTCGTTGGGTTTAATGTTTCCGTCTCTCAAGCTGCAAAACAAACAGCTAAACGGCGAGATGTTGCAGTAAAAACAGGTTCTGTTATCTACGAGTTAGTTGAATGGTTAAAAGAAGCCGTTGAAGAGCGTACCCCCACCATCACCACTCGAGTTGTGCGCGGACGAGCAAAAGTACTCAAAACTTTCAGTAGCAAGAAGGATATGCAAGTAATTGGAGGAAAAGTCTTTGACGGAACAATCACCAGTAGTGCCGGTGTATCAGTAATCCGCAATGAAACTAAAATAGCCGACGGTGAAATAGTCGAGCTTCAGCAACAGCGAGCAGCCACAGACAAGGTAGAAAGCGGCCATGAGTTTGGCGCTAATATCGAGAGTCGAGTCACTATTGCACCAGGGGATGTTATCGAATCATTTGAAATGGTTGAGTCATAATCTGTTAACGCTTTTCGTGTATGGCCAATGAAGATCGTCGACAAAAAATTGAAAAAACCATCCGGAAAGTAGCCGGCAAGTACTTTTCTGCTCACGGCCCCACGTCAAAACTTGTCACCGTTACTCGGGTCGAGGCTAATCAAAAGTTATCTCAACTAACGATATTCGTCACTATCCTTCCGGATGATAATCTGGTATCCGACTTCAAGAATCTAAAAGGTCATCAATCAAACCTGCGTAAAACAATTGGTGATGCGATATCGTGGCGAAAAGTGCCTGAAGTTAAGCTAGAAATTGATGCCAATGAAAAAAAGCGCCAACAAATTGACGATGCTCTTTCTGAGTTGTAGAGTACATTTAGGCCTGGTGGCGAAGTTAGTCTAACGCAGGGGTCTGCAAAACCTCTATCCGTCGGTGCAAATCCGATCCAGGCCTCCTTTATTCTGGGTTTTATTTCAGTATAATGAGGTATGCGCGCCCGGACCAAACAACAACGAATTGAACTAACCACTAACCGGGCTGGTGCTTGAGTAAGGTAATTTTTAAGAGTGTTTTTTATATGCCTGGGTGGTGGAATTGGTATACACAGCGGACTTAAAATCCGTACCACGAACTGTGGTTGTGGGTTCGAGTCCCACCCCGGGCACTACCTTAAATAAGTTAGCAGACTTATTCGAGGAGCACGCAAACTGTTGCGTGCTTTAGGGAGTGATTCCCGTCCGTAGCTCAGCTTGGTAGAGCAGCTGCCTCTTAAGCAGACGGCCGCAGGTTCAAATCCTGCCGGACGGACATCTTTACTCGTTAAGTTGTTCAGAAGAAGGTATGCATTTCTGCATGTCTGTATAAATTTGAACACCGGAGTTATGTCACGCACAGTATGCGAGCACGACGAACAAGGTGCGGCCAGAGGCGAACTTCGATCGACCGCAGCCAAATCCTGCCCTTCGACAGGCTCAGGATAAACCGGACGGACACAAGAACAAGATTCATTAGGCTTAAATAACCTGTACGAGTATTTATTCCCTGTTAGAAATCTGATATCATACGTTTTAGTGAAAGATTTGCTGGGGTGGTGGAATTGGTAGACACGTATGGTTTAGGACCATATGCCGCAAAGGCGTGCGGGTTCAACTCCCGCCCCCAGCACAAGTATAAGTGCGTAATGTAGAGAACGTACGCTCACCACACGTAATACCAGATCTTGAAAGCACGTGGTGTTTCTGTAAGTGGAGCAAAGGACAAATCACGAGCTGTAGCAATAGAGGTTTTTGCTTCAACAAAAACATAACTACTCCCTCAAATAACAAAAAGCGCCATAAGGCGCTTTTTGTCTTGGTGTGTATGCCCTGCACTTTTTAATTGTTCAACACTTAATTCAATTGTTCATATCCACTTGGGGGAGTTACGTTGAGAGTGTTAATCACTAGCTGGAGAATACCCCAAACACCGGCCATAATGACCAGTCCGAGGATTGCATACATCAAGTGCCGTTTGCCTTTCTGGCGTGCCTGCTCATTATCTGCATTAGCTATGAATTGCACAACTCCGTAAATGAAGTACACTAATGCCGCTGCAAACAACAGCATGATAAGCGGGTTAATAATTTCTGTCGATACATTCGCAACTATATTTTGTGCCGTTGTTTCCATGAGCGCACAATCAGTAAATATCAGTGCTTGATAATCTCGGTAACTTAAGTTGTGTCGCCTCCCTTAAAAGGAGAGTTACATTAAGGCAGAAAACCTTGAAGCTATTAGTTATCTCCGGTATCAATGCCTGTAGGGTCGATATTCGTACCGTCAGTGTCAATACCTAGAGCCTCACCGATAAATTGAATAATACCTCCTATAGCAGCAATCAAAAAGAGAGCTATGATACCGCCGATCATAATACGCTTCCCTCTGTCTTGCGCCTCTTCGTCATCTGCTTGGAAGATGTATTTCGCAAGCCCATAGAAGAAAGCTAGAAGAGCTAGAGCCGCTGCGATCGGAATGAGAGTATTTACCACATTCCTCAATCCCTCAACAATACCCTCAATGTTTCCTAGATTTTGAGCAAAAGTAACTGCCGGAAGCAGAAAAGCCACCGATGGTACTAACAATCTCGTTAAATACTTGTTCATAATGATGATTAGTAAGCTAATTTAACTTAGTGAATAACATTACTGGCTTGAGGTAACTTATCCTCCCCCACCAGTATTAATTGTAGGAGGCGTGATCTCTCCTCCACTGGTTGGAATTCCTAGAGCGTTACCTATAAAGTCGATTATACCGCCTATGGAGGCTATCAAGAACAGCGCTATAATTCCACCAATCATGACCCGCTTCCCTTGATCTTGCGCCTCTTCATCTCCGGCATTAAATATGTATTTTGCAAGACCGTAGAAAAACCCCAGAAGAGCCATGCTAGCAACCAACGGGATAAGTTGCTGCACTATATCATTCAGTGAGCTTATCAACGTATTCAAGTTACCTTCTTGGGCGATTGCCACTTCAGGTATACCTACAACAACAAGAGCAAAAAGAGAGAATAGTTGTAATTGTCGTCGAATTAACGTCATATAAGATGTTAACTATTGTACTTATTATCGTATATCACAATTAAAAAATTCGCAATTATAGAATGTGGATACAACTTTTAATTAAATCAAAGCAAAAGTACCTCCCACTAATCTGATTATCCCCCACACCGCTGCAATCGAGAATAATCCCACAATCCCCCAGATCATTCGCTGCCGACCATCTTCAGTTGCTCGTTCATTCCCGGCTCGAAATATGTAGTCAGCCATCCCCCAGAAAAACAGCAATAAAGCCACGCTGGATAGCAAAGGTACGAGTGATAAGAGAATATCAGTGATGTCTCCAACTACTGATTTAAAATCCTGTTGTGCTGAAGCTGTAAGAGGTACTCCCCAAACCCCCAAAATCAGTAACAAATGCAAAAGCGTAGAAAAGTAGAGATAAGAACTATTTAATTTTAATTTTTTTGGCATAGCGTACTTTTACTAGTCAGTCGATATGTCGGCACCTAGATTAACTGCAGTTTGTGCAAGAATGGTTGAAATAAGTTCCGCACCAAGTATTATAGCCGCTCCTATAACTGTGTATAAAGCAGTTTTTTTCGCAGTCTCGATCTGCCGCTCATCACCGCCAGCCGTTACAAAAAGGAAGCCGGCATAAATGATAAAAAGCACAATTACCGGTACAGAGAGAATAAGTACAGCACTGATGATATCAGAAATAAGGCCTGTTACATCGCTTGAATTAAGCGGATTACATATTACAGGATTACCACCAGGGCCTGTGCACTGAGCTTGAGTGGTTGCAGGTACTGAAAGTAACGCAGTTAACAACCAAAGAGTTATGTAGGTGTATATATGTTTCATTTATTTTGATGCTTATTCTAGCCGCAGTCTTCCGTCTCCAAAGTAATAGGTATTATGTCCCTGTTTTCTGCCCGCCAGTCACACGAAGTTAATAATCCCACTATCATACTCACAACAAGCCACGCCACTAATATAATACCAAAGCCAATGGCTACGTTACCAAATATATCTTTAGCCCGATCAGCCTGATTTTCGTTCCCACCGGCAGTAAGATACAAAAATCCTGCATACATAAACAAGAGCGCCGAAACAGCAACCGCGATTCCTATCAGTGTTTCAATAACATTATTTATAAGAACCATGAAATCATCATAACCGCAATCCGGCCCTCCGCATGGAACCACCCCGCCCTGAGCATGAACAACTACCGGCAGCAAGAAAACTAACAGAGAGTAAAAAATGCCATAAAAAAAACTAGTGTACGTATTTAATATCTTCATAATTATGCGTTACATACCTTCTAGTAGGGCATTTATGCGATCGTTAGCATCCCCCACCGCCCCTGAAACACTCTGCCGACCGGATGTAACCCCTTGAACCATTTCCTCAAAAATACTTTCGGTTTCTTCAGGGTCAGGATCATACCACCCTCTCGCTATTACTGCAGCATCAAAAAGTGCACTTTGGTGAGGGTCATCTGGTTGGCCTTCCGCAATTATATCTTTTCTGATCGGAGTTAGGTTTGTTTGATCAACCATAGCGTTAGCTACTGTCGAATTTGTCATTCGTTGCAATGCCGAAAATATAGCTGTTTTATTGGATGCATCATTCAAAATAGAGAATCCATACATCGTTGCAAAAGTCCGTTTGTTTTCAGCACCTTGGCGTTGCGGAATATTAGCAACATCAAAATTTAGATTGGGATTTTGGGCTCGAATGTCATCTATAGCACGTCCGTTATCAAAGTACATAGCCACCTGACCAGAAGTAAAAGCTCGGCGAGCTGAAGGGAGTGAACTATTCCAGGTGTAAGATTCGTTCACAGGATCAGCGTACTGCGTGTACAGCCGTAGTGCTGCTCCGGCTGGAGATGATGACTGATCAGAATTTTGAGAAAGTACACTTGAGTAAGTGTTGTCTGAAGATTGGCGCACAATTGGATTACCAGCCTCCATAATTAACGAAGACAAAATAGCTTTGGTACTGGGTATGTTTTGGCTTGTGCCTAAAGCTATAGCTGATCGGTTGATGTCGCCGACTTCATCCACTTCTGTAATTCTATTTACATACTCCGACACGTCTCCCCAATACTCAGGCGGAGAAACAAATCCAGCATTAGATAAAAGATCGCGATTCCAGTACATTACCATTGGATCCATAGCAAAAGGTAATGCAGCTATCCCATTTGGTTGCAAGAATATTTCACTACCTTCAACAAAAGTATCTCTGAACTGCCGATCAGAATAAAAATCCGACCCAACTGTGGCCAAGAAGTCTTGAAGCTCTAACAAGCGCGTATGAGGAACAAGTACAACATCAGGCCCTTCGCCTCGCGCTAATGCATTAACTAGTCGTGAGTGGAAATTAGAACCATCTACGTTAGTGTATGAGGTACTAATACTTTCATTATCAGTTACACCACCAGCCTCCATCACTTCATTAAATGAATTCTTGTCAATCGTCCCCCAAATCTCAAAAGATACAGGGGCTTGATCACTAGGTGTTTGCGTCAACTGGCCAGTAGCAAAAACAGCAACTCCGGCAACAGCAAAAACTATAAACAAGGCCAAAAAGATAGCCTGAAATGTACTGAAATCATTCATTATTCTGTATCAGGTTTCTGAAAAATTACACCGTAGTGATGAGCGCCGGGAGAAATGACCTGTCGAGCAGCAAAGCCAGCCTTTTCACATAACTCTCTAGCTTCAGACTCTGAAACGACATGATCAGGTGTAGGACCAACACCTCCGTGAGCCTCGCTCCAATCAACAAGAAGTAGCCTTCCTCCGGGCTTAAGAATGCGTTTAGCTTCCTGTAATACTGTTGATTTGTTAGTAATCTGAAACAGCACATTAGAAACAATAACTGCATCCATTATTTCGTCCTTGAGCGTACTACCCCCAACCTCTTCCAGGTCACTCCATATCACCTCTACATTAGAAAGACCTGCCTCCTTGGCTTCACTTTCTACTTTTGATACTAGCTTCTTTTGTATTTCAATAGCATACACTTGCCCATTTTCACCCACTTTTTTACCAGCCTCAATCGTATAATGGCCGGCACCGGCGCCAAGATCAGCTACTCGGTCACCTTCAGAGAGACCGAACTGAGAAATATTTTTTCGCGGATGAGCAAATGACATGTACGACATTTATAGTATACCGTACTGCCTAAAAATTATGTGGAAAGGTTTGTACCGCTTTTTAACTTTACTAAAAATTAGAGGAGTTTTTTCCTATCTTCAACCAAGTTACGCCTGCTCTGCTTGTACCGAATCTTGTTGTTCCATTTCTTCTTCTTTAGTTCCTGACAGAAGAGTAATCACGAGCAGTAGTACCAACACTCCAAGAAGTATCAAAAGAAAGGTTGGAGACAGGAGGAAGTTAAAGGCTGTGTTTATGCCGTTATAAACGCCTGCAGCCATTTGATCAATGCTGCCAACCGCTACAGACCCTGTAGCCGATGTTGCGGTATTAGTGCCGGAAGTCCCATCTTCCGTAGTAGTTGTGGCTTCCGTTTCTGTATCATCAGAGCTAGTGGCTGTATCCTCTTCGCTGGTTGTGGCGTTTTCAGTGCTGGTTGCACCTTCTTCATCATCTCCCGTAAAGAAGTTAATGAATTGCTCGAAAAGACTTGGTTCCTCCTGGGTAGTTGTGGCGCTAGTAGCAGTAGTGGTTGCGCTGTCAGCTCCTGTTTCAGCAGCTGCAGACTCCGAAGAGGTAGCTTCACTGCCTTGGCCTTGATCTTGTTCCTGAGCCTGGTCTTCATCTTCTTGAGGAGTGTCGGACTGATTTACCGCACTTGTATCTTGGTTTTGTGTACCATAGTAATTTTCAAGGTACTGCGGAGTGTCTAAGTCAGCCCCTTGTTCACGCCACTGATTCATTTTTTGTCGATACTGTTCAATTTCTTCCTGCTCGGTTTCGCTAAGTGTAAACTCACCATCTAGATTATTTTCCTCCTCACAGTAAATCTCATTTATTTTCTGTCGTGTAGTAATGTATACATATCCTGTTGCTTCATCACTTCTGTAACCCCACGGCTCAAGAACATCTCCAGCGTGACGAGATTGGAATGCTTGAACAGCACGAAGAGTTTCAGATCCAAAAGTACCGGAACGTGGAACGTAGTCATAGCCAGCATGTGTACTCAAGAAAGTCTGCAACTTACGAACCTCATCTGAATCATTATTAAAGTCAATACGCAAGTCTTCTGTTAAGAATGGACTACACTGCTCTGATTCGGTAGTGGTACTGTCAGTGGTCTCAGCTTCCTCAGTTGCCTCATCGTCATCAGCATCTTCTGTTTCGTTATTATTGTTGTCGGTAGTTGTAGGCTCCGAATCATCTGATGTTTCATCCTCAGTATTATTTTGTGAAAGCATTGATTCTTGCGCCAAACGCTCACCTTCCTCATCAAGATCGCCGTCTACATTGTCGTTATTGTTTGCAGTGTCGTAAAAATATGATTCATTAAGATCTGCACTTATACGAGAGGAGTCTGCATACTGACCATATGCTTGTTGCGCAAACGTCTTAATACTACCCCCAAACACCACCACGACAGCTGTAACAAGCAACGCCGAAAGTGCCAGCACCCAACTTGTTGTGCTAGTCGAAGATTCGCTCTCTGTTTCTGTGTGTGTGATGTGGGACATATATTTGCGTTTGGGAGTATTATTATGATTGCTAAATCTATCTACTTGTGTACTGAAATAATACTCGTATTAGCCCCTCAGTCAAGTAAAAACAGCCGCTTAGAACAAGCGGCTGTAAAGGACATACCTTGATGTCTTTTATTTACACTTTAGACAAGCAAGCGACAACACAATGAATTATTAAAAGACAAGTTTTTGTCTTTTAATAATGTCTTTTTGTAAGTGACATATATACGACAAAACCTAAAAAGTTTTACTCCTTGGGCTTAAGCAGTGGAAATATCTGTGCTTCTCGAATAGGTAGATCCATCAAGAAAGCAAATAGTCGTTCACTAACTCCAAAACCGCAAGCAGGAGGCATTCCATGTTCCAACGCCTCTACAAAATCATGATCGAATCGCTGCGCCTCTTCGTCACCTTCCTTCCTGAGCTCTTCTTGTTTCTCAAATCGCTTGGCTTGCTCTCGCGGATCATTTAACTCACTGTAGCCTTTACCAACCTCGCTACCGGCTATAATAGGTTGAAACTGTGCAACAGTAGATTCATCTTCATCACTGGTTTTAGCCAGCGGAGAGAGACTTTTTGGTACATTAACAAGAAAACCTGGGCCAGATATCTGCTTACGGCAACGCTTCCATAATATATCGACAGCCCGAACCTTATTAATATCTTCATCGTAGTTTATTCCATTCTCATCCAATGCTTGCTTTACCTCTTCTAGTGAAGCATTTTTTATATCAACCCCCATCTTTTCCTTAACAGTGTCTACATAGTCAATACGCTGCCATTCCTTACCTAAGTCAACTTCATGTCCTCGAATGGAGAAAGTAAGGGTGTCAAACGTTTCTTTAGCTATGTGCCGGTACAGATCACGAGTAAATTCCATGCCGTCCTCATGATCTGCGTATGCCCAGTAAAACTCCATTTGCATATAATCTTGGGCATGTTCGGCTGAAATTCCCTCATTTCTAAACACCCGCCCGACTTCGAACACCTTTTCAAATCCAGCCACCAAAAGCCGCTTTTGCCACAACTCACCAGCTGAAATCCGCAGGTACACATCCATATCTAACGCATTGTGGTGAGACTTAAACGCCCTAGCATCAGCCCCACCTGGAGTAGTTTCCAATATTGGTGTTTGCACTTCAAGAAAGTCAGACTCCTCCATAAACTCTCTGATAGCCCTCCAAAACTGACTACGTTTCTCAACCAAATCTCGAGCTTCATCATTCATCAGTATATCTATATACCGTTTTCGTAAACGAGTTTCTGTATCTTCAAGGCCATCCCACTGAGTAGGTATAGGTCGAATCGCCTTTGCCAACATATCCCACTGACTTGCCATTATGGATTCTTGGCCTGTTCTTGTGGTATCCGGCACTCCTTTAACTTCCACAAAATCACCTATATCTACAGCATCTACAAAAAGTTCAAAATCTGCTTCTGGCTCTACTTCATCCTCCTTTAAAACCACTTGTATTTCGTCTGTACCATCAAAGATATCAAAAAATACAACGCTGCCGTGCTCCCGAACAGAGAGAATACGGCCTGCTATCCAAAGTAACTCACCTGCATCCGAAAAGCCTGAAAAGTCTTGGGTGATCTGCTCAACAGAGTGTGTACGCTGAGTTGAAATCGGATACACATCCTTGCCGGCGTCCTCGATAAGACGACGTTTATTTTGACGCTCTTTTCGAAGCTCTTCTATTGATGCCATATGTAGTTATTATAACGCACTTTTACCACTTTTTATTCCACATCCTCTATGTGATAGACAACCTCACCTCCTGGCGTTTCAAGTTCAACTGTATCGCCCGGACCGTGTCCCATTAACGCTTCGCCAAGCGGTGATGTATGAGATATATGGCCTGTTTCCATATTAGTTTCCTCGGAACCAACGATGTGATACGTAGTTTCTTTTGAGCTGTGTTTTTTTCTGACTGTTACTGAAGAGCCTACCTCAACAACGCCAGAATTTTTATGCTCTACTATTTCTGCTGTTTTAAGTATTTCTTTTATTTCGGAAATACGACCTTCAAGATTGGCTTGGTCTGCTCTCGCCTGTTGATACTCTGCATTTTCAGATAAGTCCCCCATTTCCTTAGCTCGTTCTATCTCTTTCGCTATTTCTCCTCGGCGAGTGTTAGTTAAATGGTCAAGTTCCTCTTTAAGTTCTTCTCGCTTTTCTTTTGTGATGTATTTTTTTTGATCTTTTTCAGTCATTTGAATTCAGTTTGTTAACCATAAACATTATTAAGTATGACGTATGATATACAAAACTTTTGTTGACAAGTATGACGAAAGTAGTCTCTACTCACTAGACGCAGGTTGAAGATACGACGAGCGGTTTTGCTGCATCCAATTAACCAACCGCCGCATCACATACACTCCACCAATCACGTTAGACCGAGGGCCGTCAGCCATCACTACCGTGAAAGCAAATCGAGGGTTATCATACGGGAAAAATCCTATTACCCACGAGTTAACTCCAGCCTCCTTGCCTCCAAGTTCTGCAGTACCTGTCTTGGCAGCTATTTCCACAAAACCAGCATCAAGACCCGAAGCTGTGCCGTCCGTAACAGCTCGACGCATCCCTTCACGAACGACTTGATAGTGTTCCGAATTGATTGACTCCGAGACAGATTCCTGCTGGGTTTGTGCGTCACGCTGCAAAACCGGCTTAGGCAGTATACCATCTGTAGCTATACCTGACACAGCCCGGACCATCTGCAGTGGTGTTACCTGGTATCCGTACTGACCTATTGCCGTATTGTATGTATCACCAAGCCGCCACGGCTCACCATCAAAGTTTGCCCGCTTCCATTCAGGGGTTGGTATTACTCCCTCCTCTTCTGAAAACTCCTCTATTCCGGTTTCTTCACCTAAACCAAATGCATGACTGTAACGAGAAATATTATCAATTCCTAATCCAGGCTGGTCTTCGTGTCCGCCTCCAATCTGATAAAAATACACATTAGATGATACAGCCAGTGCTTCGCGCATATTAACAGCCCCGTGCGCATCCCAGTCCTCGAAAATGGTATATGTATCCTCCTCATACGGGTTCTCTATCCGTAGTTGGCCAGTGCTAACAATCTCCGTTCGTGGCGTTATCACTCCCTCCTCTAAAGCTGCCAGCGCCATAAAGGGCTTTACGATCGAGCCAGGAGTAAACCGGCCAGCACTTACCCGATTAAGAAACGGACGGGTGTTGTTTTTGGTGAGTGATTTAACATACCCTCTTTCACCATCTGTTAGCTTAGCCGGATCGAACTCCGGGTAACTTGTCGCTGCCAGTAACTCACCAGAATGAACATCCATGAGTACTCCGGCACCACCAGCAAACCCTCGATCCGTGGCGGTCTCTTTAATTAGCGAGAATAATTTCTGTTGCACACCAGCATCTACGGTAAGTTCAATGTTATCTCCTGCTTGCGGGTTAGCTACTGTACTTTCTGAAGTCACTTCCCCTAAAGCATTAGTTTCAACTATCTTAGCTCCTGTATCAGCCGCCAACCTATCTTGCAAGCTTGCCTCTACCCCTTCCTGACCTTCAACCTCTGTCCGGTAAAAGTTGCCGTTATCGTCACGTTTAGGGTAACTAACATGACCCAGCAAGTGACCCAAACCCGCCGTAGAAGTAGCATAAGAACGCGTAAAGTATCGTTTTGAACTAGTCGACTCGCTCCAGGCCAATTGCTTTCCTTGACGATCTGTAATAGCACCCCGACGAGCAAATACTGGTGTTTGCGAGAGTGTATTGTGCTCCCCCTCGATAGCCATAGCTTGCCCTTGTGTCACTTGCAGCCGCCAAAGCTGACCAACAAAAACGATGGCCACCAAGAAAGTAACAACCCCCAACATAATGATTCGGTTTTGAAGCCTTTTACCGTTAGCTGAGGTCCAAAAGACTGTCCCTCGGCTAGGGTCTTTAACTGGTGCTTGCTCATCTACAAACACTGACTCAAACTTCGCTGTACTAACAGCCTTGTCTTGACTGCCAAATCGTTTTTTTACATCTTTTATGTATTCAAAAATAGACATCTATAGATAAGCTTTTATTACCCTTACCACAATAAGAGTTATCGCCAAGAAGAGAGTTAGCTGCGGCACCCCACCCGGATTAAACAATACATCTATGTACCACCCCACAACCAGCACCTCCACAAACAAATCAAAAATTAGTATACCACCAACACCCAGCAACATAACTATCCACCAAGGCAACACAAAAATGGCCGCAAACAACAGTACAGCAAAAACTTCGCGAACCAGTACGTTATAATTCTCCGACATACACGTATTCGACTACCGACATTGGAACCAATTGAGTAATATGAAGGCGAGTTAAGCCTATATCCGGGACAGGCTCAACCGCAGCAACCTCACCAACAGGCAAACCATATCTATCTGAAATGACTTGCGTACCAGTAGCAACCGATACATCGTCCGCAACCTCCGCTTGAATCGCCCCACCCCCTTGCCCTGAAAGCTCAGCTTGTACTCCTTCAGAAATTTGCGCTTGGTGATTAACAGAAGGGGACGATACCAACTGCACCACAGCAGTACGTTCTCGTACGTTAATAACTTCTCCAAGATACACACCTGGTGGCCACCACACTGGAGCCTCTAACTCTACGTCAGACTGACTACCTATGTCGATAATCAACGTATCATACGGAGATTGCGGCGGCCGACCGATCACTGCTGCTTCCTGAAACTCTGCCGGCACCGTTCCGGTCGCCATCCTTTGATCAGGGTTGGTTACCGCCAGTTCGTTCCGAAGACGATTATACGCAGCCTTGGTTGCTTTTAGCCGAGCTACCTCACCTGATGATGCTCGCGTAAATGCAGTATCCAGCACAAACTGGTTACCTACTTGCTGCATACTCGGCGCCTCCAGCCATATAAATACACCAATAACCAGCAAAAGTATTATGACTGCAATGTACTGTAAATTAATCAGCTGTGTCCTCATAGTATGATTGAATAGAAGTGACCGATGGCAAGTCTTGCGGCCGGCTGGCTATCTGACTCAATCCATGAACCACGGCTAGTTCCGGTGTGTCATGCTTATGAACTGTTACCGATAGCTCATCTTCCAGATAAGAGGCTAACCCAGGCACTTGCGCCATGCCACCGACTAGATGAACCCCATGAGTGTAAACGTCTGCCGCTGTATCAGTTGGTACCGACTGCAAAAAGTCTTTAATAAAGGCTGCAGTATCTTCCACTAATGGCGTAATGGCTTCCCGGATATCGACTTTGGAAATACTTATCTCGCGTGGTAAGCCACTAGTATTGTCTTGGCCGTACACCGACATCTCATCAGACTCTGGAGAGAAGTTCTCCCCAATACTAGCCAACGTGTGTTTTATCTCTTGTGCTTGTAATTTACTAATCCGTAAGCCGAACTCCTCTGCAACATAACCAACTATCTTCTCATCATATGAATTACCTCCTATGTCTGATCCGGACGAAGACACAACCTTGCCTCCTGAAACTATTCCGGCAGTAGTCTTACCAGCCCCAACATCTACCACCATCTGGCCAAGCGGATCGCTAATCGACACACCTACTCCAAGCAGTGCAGCCACCGACATCGGCACCACCTTTATACGACGAGCACCGATACGCTGCAACACACCCCCAACAGACCGAACAGATACATCCGTAACAGAGGGTGGAACAGCAACCACCATCACTCGACCCAGCAGCTTCTCAACTTTTGTCATATGCTGATGCAGAAGCATAGACAGTAAAGCCTCCGTCGCTTCCGGATCATCCACCACTCCGTGCTCAATCGGAAATATGCACTCAATATGTTCAGGAGTACGACCCTGCATTTCCTGCGCCTTCGAACCAATAGCCGTAATTCGATCAGAGTATGTATTACGAGCCACTACAGATGGTTGAGACAAAACGCTTTTGTGCGGAGGCAGAGATATTCGCACATTCGCACTCCCTAGATCTACACCAATCTGCCGCCGATTATAAAACCAGTTAGCGCCACTTTTAAACAGATTCATTGGTTTGTAACAGTATTAATTAATCTCTGCAACGAAAGATACTCTGTTTCCTCACGCATTTGATGTGTTACTTCCAGCGCGTCCTTTTCAATTGTTTTCTCACTCACTATCACCTGCGTAGGAATTCCCAAAAGATCACTGTCCGCAAACTTCTCTCCCGGATGTGTATCTCGATCATCATACAGAACATCTATTCCGGCCTCTTGGAGTTTTTTGTAAACAGAGTTTGTATTAGTAGATACCGTTTCACTATCCCCTATTGAGATCAGGTGTACCTGAAACGGCGCTACAGACTCAGGCCACAAGAGACCATCTTCATTTGCCATAACCTCAACAATTGCGCCCATAAGGCGCCCCACCCCAATTCCGTACGACCCCATGATAACCGGCTTATCTTTTCCGTCTTCATCCGTAAATGTGAGATCTAGCGGGTCGGAATATTTTGTGCCCAACGGAAATATATTCCCCACCTCAATAGCTGAAACTTCCTCAAGGTCACCCTGTGATAAGTCAAGCTCGGCGAGCGTATCGCCATCCATCACCTCTTCATTTACAGCAAGTCCTTTTTCTTTATCAAGATAGATTGTGTCTTCACCAACTTCGCTTACAGTCTGAAACTCATGCGTATGTCCAGTTGTAAATACTCCACCACCAGCTACCGTTTCGTACGTATTCTCACCGAGACCAACTCGATCAAATACTCGCATATAGACTTCCTTCATTTTTTCATAGAAAGCATCGTGCTCTTCTTGGGTTTTAGAAAATGAGTACAGATCCTTCATTAGAAACTCCCGGCCGCGCATGATACCAGACTTTGCTCGCAGCTCATTCCGGAGTTTGGTCTGAAATTGGTAGACAGCTTGCGGAAGATTCTTGTAAGAAGAAACGTGCTTTGTCATCAGCGCTGTCAACGGGTCTTCATGCGACCATGCCAACCCTACCTCTCCACCAGCGGCTAACTCACTTTTAAACCACAACTCATCATCAGCAACCTCCCAGCGACCGGTTTTTTCCCACAGCTCCTTTTTTTGCAATGTTGTCAGCGCTACCTCTTGACCACCAACCGCTTCCATTTCCTCACGGATTATTTCTTCAATATTGTTACGCACCCGAAGTCCGAGCGGCAAAAAGTCATACACCCCTGCCATTTCTTTATGAATAAATCCAGCCTGAATTAAAAGCTTGGCATTTTTAGCCTCTTCATCAGCTGGTGGTTCTTTTCTTGTTTTTGCAAATAAGCTCGACTGTCGCATAGACACATTATTTACCTCATAATCTGCATACAGATACTCGCTTCTCTACACCCAAGTACGTATGACTATAATAGCAGACGAATTACCGCTTTTCGAGTAAGGTCGCACAACAAAAAGTATGGTTATAGCAATCGCAGAATATCCTGGTATGTCACCAAGATCATCAAAAGCAGTAACAGAGCCATTCCGACACCGTTAACAATCTGTGCAACTCGAGGCGGTATCGGTTTTCTGCGCACCTCTTCAATAAGCGAGAAGACAATGCGTCCGCCATCAAGCGCCGGTACCGGAAGCAGGTTTAGAATGGCTAAGTTGATTGAGATAAGCGCCACAAAAGAAAACAATGGAGCTGTGCCGCGATCTGCAGCATCTCCGACAAAGTCAGCAATACCTACCGGTCCGGCCACCTGTGAAAGTCTTTCTGTGCTGCCGGATACCGCATCCTGAAGCAAGCCATAAAACCCAGCCAAAGTTTGCTCAGTTATGTTGACTGTGGCTTGTGCGCCACGCTTGAGAGCATCAAGCGGCCCGAGCGTGAGCGTGCCGACCTCTGCCATAGCTATACCTATCTGGCGATCGCCTTCCTCTGTGGTTTCTGGAGTAACTGTAGCTCGATTAGTCCTACCCCCCATTGATGCAGTGACAGCAACCGGAGAGCTGGTAGCTTGCGACACCATATCTTGAATCTCATCCGGCGTAATATCCTCGCCGGATAAAGTGTTTGTTCCAACCTGAAGCTCAGTTAACCTGCTACCGGGTTCAAGCCCAGCCGATGCTGCTGGTGAATCAGGTAGCACCTGCGTGATGATCACCCGCTTATCTGAAAGTGGCTGACTTTCATTATCCTGCATTACCACCTTCCCTATCATGAACGAAAGCGAAAGAAGCAAATACGCCAAAATCATATTCATCACCACTCCAGCAACCAACACTGCAACCTGCTTACCGGTTGATTTAGAAGAAAAACTTCTGTCCTTATCTGGGTGATCCGAATCTATATCCTCCAAGTCTTCACCGAAAATCTTCACAAAACCACCAATCGGCAACCAGTTAAGTGAGTATGTGGTTTCACTCCCTTCCGGCTCGTATGTAGCGGCTCGTGGCGGAAAGCCTAAACCAAACTCATCAACACGCATCCCCGACCACTTTGCAACGAAAAAATGCCCGGCCTCATGGACCAGGATTAAAAGCGCCAATGCAGCTATAAATATAATAATATTCACGACTGGCTAAATTTACTACTACAAGGAGAGGTCTTCTTCCTTTTGAGAAAGCAGGTCTTCAAAATCCTGCTTCGCATCCCCCACCTTCTCTTCGAGTGTATCTTTAAGGCGAAACTTTTCGTCTTCAGTTATCTCGCCTTCAGATTCTTTCTCTTGGATATCACTCCAAATCTCTTCCCGTTCTTGACGTAAAGATATACGCGCCTCTTCAAGCTTTTCTTTCGCTCGTTTTAGAGCTTTCTCACGATTCTCTTCGGTCAACTTTGGAAACGACAACCGAACTCCTTCTTCGTCCTTAGAAACAGTAACCCCCAGATCCTCTTTCAGGATGGCTTTCTCTACATCTTCAATCTGCGACTTGTCATATACATTTACCCGCAAAGTACGCGGTCCTTCATTACCGATACTAGCCAGCTGATCAAGTGGAGTTTGCGTTCCGTACGATTCGACGGTCACGTCACTAAGCACCGAAGCCGAGGCTCGACCAGTTCGAATTTTCCCCAGCTCATTTTCCAGCCAGGTTTTAATTTCGTCTATTTTTGTATCTAGTGATGAAAAATCGTAACTCATATCTTTATAATAGCAAACTATTCCGAAGTAGACGACCGACTCGCTGATATCGCCAAAAATTGCTTTAGTTGTTTTACAGACGCACCCGAATCTTTTGAGAAGTCAACAACTTTTTCAACCACGTTCCCGAACCGTGGATGCTTACGAGCAAAAGAGTGTTTAGCTAAATCATGAACAAATCGCCGCAACTGTGGCCGCTCTGAAATTTCATCCACCACCGCCAGGCGGTCAGCCACACCTTCTGCCGCCACGAACTCTTCCACCAGTTTGGTGATATTCTCCTCACTACTTTCCTGCCCCCCTACTTCTATCCGCTCAACTCGTGAATGTATAGTTTCTAGCAAGTGATCCGGATATGCAGTTACTAGAAAAAAGTGCACGCCTTCTGCCGGTTCCTCAATAATCTTCAAAAGTGCATTCTGTGCCGGCTTTGTAATTTGATCAAACCCTCGAATGATACACCGCGCTTCCCCGGATGACTTCTGACGCCCTCGAGAACTCAGTTCGCGTGCCACGTCTATTTTCAGGGTTTCAGTCACCTCTTTGTCAATCAACAACGACCGATCAGTGTCTTGATGTATTTCTTTTAAAACCTCAACTAGCTGAGGAATGCCCTTTGTGGGTTTACCAGTTGCTAAGTACGCGTGATGTAACGGATGTTCGATCATAGCGTTTTGTTTATTTTATGATGCGGCACATACTGCTGATACACATCCACAAATGAGAGCGCCTCCTGCCCGCCGCGCACCGCAGCAGTTTGCGGATTGTTAGCCACACTGGTCGACAAACCTATTGATCGTCCGATATGTGTATCAATATTTTCAAGCTGAGCTGTTCCACCCGTAAGCAAAACATCTTGCTTTGTTACATCTGCCAAAAGCTTTACAGGTGTCTTCTTAAGCACATCGGTAATTGTGTCAGCCATCTTATCTAAAGGCGACTGAATTGCTTGAGCTACTTCGTTAGTCGTAACCTCTACCGTGGACGGCTCTCCTGTCTTCACATCGTGACCGTGTAGCTCATAAGCATCTTCTTTGTCTCTTTCAAGCGCACTACCCACTTCGTGTTTAAGCGAATCAACCGCTTTTGCTTCTGTGGTTAGCCCATATTGATCATGCACATAATCAGCTAACGCTTCAGTTATATCTTTACCGCCTACAGATTTCGACTCACCAACCACCACTGCCCCGCTAGAAATAATAGCCGCCTCTGTCGTACCGGCTCCAATATCAACCACACACCGACCGGACGGATCCGTTGGACTAATTCCGACCCCCAAAGCTGCCAGAGCCGGGACGCTCGCCATATAAACTTTTCGAGTCCCTACAGACTGCACGGCCTCCCCCGTCTGCCTAACAACAGCTGAACTGGCTTTCAGGCTGCGAGCCAACACCACATTAGGTCGAAATACATTCCACCACGGCAACACTTGCGAAAGCGCAAAGCGTGAAAGTTCTTTCCCACCTTCGTAATCTGCCAAAACCCCGCGCTGTACCGGATACACCTTTTTGCGGCTCTGCCCGGAGCCTACCTGCACTTCCGAACCAATTGCCGTAACCTCATTAGATACAACCTCTCGTTCCACCACAGAAGGATTTGCAAAAACCTCCTGGTTTCCAGAACGCATGGCTCGAGTACAATAAGAACCCATATCTATTGCTACTTGTGGCACTACACTCATACCTTCATGGTACCGCTCACTTGTGTAGTCAGCAACTACTTGAAATTGCTTTCTTTTTTTGTCACTATAGAGCAAATGACATTTAAATCAGATCAATCAAGCAACCTACAAAAACGACTTTTATGGATTGGCGGTGCAATCGTCATTGTTTTATTAGCTTTATTCTTCGTACGTTCAAACCAAACAGGAGCTGTTGAGATAAATCCGCCGAATAATGTTCCGGCGAACGTCTTTGTTGACAAAAATAGTGAAGATCCGCTGCAATCTACCTCTAGCTCGGCCACATATGAAGTTGGAAACGGTGAACACGAAATACTGGTAGCCTCCGACGGATACTGGCCCTGGAAAGAGGATGTAGAGATTACTGACGGTGAAACTGTCGAGCTCGCACCATTCTTGGTTTCTCGATCCAGTCAACGAGTATCTCAAATGCCGGATGAACTTACCCAGTCACTAACAGAAGCAGAAAATGCACCGGTAGCAGCGTCCAGCTCTCCGATACTTTCCGACGACGAGAATATTCGGGTTTTTGTTAACAACGATACCAACATCATCGCCCAGTGGACACAAGACCCGTCTTCAGCACCGGACTACTTTAACTGTCACGAAGGCACATGTGGTGTCAGTGTTTACAACGCCGAAACACCGGTAACACAAGTCGAGTTTTACCCAAATCAAGATAATGCGATCATCTTCGCAACCGGAGTCGGCGTCTTCGCTATCGAAATTGACCCAACCGGCAGCACACAGAACTTCCAACCAGTTGCACGAGGAGTTCAAAATCCGGTCTTCACACTGCAGTCAAACACTGCACTAGTGCAAACAGCAAACGGTATAACAGCCACGGAGTTGTAAACTGACAACTAAATCAAGCCGTCATGCATATCATTGAAGTATTTCCACTCACGAAAGGGGTACGGGCAGAGCGCCTTACCTACTTCACCTCCTCTGATATCATGCGCGGAACCATCGTATCTGTACCACTTCGGTCTCGTGAAGTCACGGCGATAGTCATTAATACCGCACCAGCCAAATCGTACAAGTCCGTCCTGAAAGACGCCGATTATGAGATAAAGCGAGTTAACTCAGTCGGGAATCAGATATTCTTCGCTCGCTTTATTGAGGCTGTACAGTCGTTCGCTCGCTTTAGCGGCGTTACCACCGGTGCCGCTTTGCATGCCTTAACACCTGCTCCGATAACCAAAAACAGCAGCAAGCTCCCTTCTGTATCGTCTGACATATTCATTCCGGATATCAGTGCCCCGAAAGCTAACGTTATTCAAGCCTCTAAAGATAAGCGGTATCAGTACATAAATTCTCTCGTACAGTCAGAAATCAAAGATGGTGCTTCTGTGTTCTTGTGCGCCCCAACCACCAGAAAAATTGCGGAAGTTAAAAACAAACTTTCCGGCCAAGCTTCCGTCTACACTTTTCACAGCGACCTCACCAGCAAGCAGATCCGGGACAACTGGAAGCAGGCACTGGCAGACGACCAGCCGACTGTCTTGCTTGGCACCGTGCCGTTCCTTTCTTTACCACGAGAAGACATCGGCCAGATCATCGTACTGGAAGAAGGTGATACCAGCTATAAGATGAACAGCCGTCCATATCTTGATAAACGCCTGTTCGCCCGTCATCTGGCAAACCACATCAAGCGTGACTGTACGCTTACGGACAAAGTCCTGCAGACCGAAACACTGTACGAGTACCGCAACGACGAACTCGGATCCGAGCACTCTCCACAGTTTCGCTATACCAACGGGCCGGACGGAGAGCTTGTCGATATGAAGTCACTCCCGGATACTCAAACCTCCGGCGTCAGAGTCTTCAGCCCACCTGTTGCACAGATACTTCGGGATGCTTTACAGGAAAATAAAAAAATACTATTTTTTGTCGCTAGACGCGGTCGGCGCCCCTTCACTGTCTGTAACGATTGCGGCGAGATTGTCCAATGCAACAACTGCAACTACCCTCTTGTACTGACAGAAGACGATGACGGAACTCGCAAGTACACTTGCCGCACCTGCGATAATATAGAGACTTCAGCCCGCCGGTGTGATAACTGTGGCGGGTGGCGTCTTACCGCCCTAGGCATCGGTATTGATTTTATTGCCAACATTCTCAAAGAAGAGCTACCAAACCTGCCGGCTATCCAGATTGACGGCACGACCACAGACTCGCCCGCCAAGGTCAAGAAAGCGTACGAAAACTTCAACAAAAAAGATTCGGCTGTGCTGCTTACTACTGAACTTGGAGTAAACTACTTTGACCAACTTGAGGATAAAGTAGATTCCAGCGCCATCATCACTGCAGACTCGATTATGGCCGTGCCCGACCTGCATATCTCGCATAAGTTGTTTCGCTTGCTACTTTTGATCCGAGAGCAGACTAAAAACCAATTCTGCATTCAGACCCGCAACGAAGAAACCGATCTTTTTGAAGACAGTCTGTCCGGCGATGTTACCTCCTTTTATCGCCGGCAGATAGAAGAAAGAGAGCGGTTCAACTACCCGCCATTCTCTCACCTGCTTAAGCTGACCGTTCGCGGTAAAGAAAACAGAGTGAAAAAAACCATGAGCAAAATCAGCAAAGTATTCGATGAGTACGATCCGCGGATATATCCTGGCCAGTCCAACAGTAAGTATGTCGCTCACGCACTCTTGACCTTCGATAATGATGAGTGGCCAAGTGACACCGTCACGAAAAAACTCCGCTCCTTGCCGCCAGCTGTAGCCATTGACACTCATCCGCAAAGTTTGCTTTAGAAATTTATTTGTATACTACAATAGTACGTACATATGAACGAAACAGACATAGTCCAAAAAGGTGATCCAGTCTTACGAAAGAAAGCGCAGCCGGTAGATGACGAAGCTATCGACAGCCCGAAAATCAAAAAAATAATATCCAACATGAAGGCAGCACTTGCTGATACGGATGACGGCGTAGCTATTGCCGCCCCACAGATTGGAGAACCAGTACGCATATTCGTCGTGCGTGACATGGCATTTGAAGATCGTGGTGATGTACCCAACGAAGACAAAGCCTTTATTAATCCGGAGCTTGTAAACACGTCCAAGAGTACCCACACGATTGACGAGGGCTGCCTTTCAGTACGCCACGTGTACGGCAAGGTAGAACGATCCGAGAAAGCCACAGTCAGGGCGCAGGATGAATCAGGCAAAACATTCGAGATGGGTGCCAGCGGACTCCTCGCACAAATCTTCCAACACGAGATTGAACACTTAGACGGCAAGCTTTTCGTCGACAAGGCTAATGATTTGCGTCAGATAGACCCCGACACTCGACGCCGCACGGAAGAATAATTCTTGTATCTTCAACATGGACAACAAAGATATACAATTCGCCTTTTTTGGCACACCAAAGTTTTCGGTGGATATTCTGGATAAGCTTGAGGAAGCTGACCTTCTTCCTTCCTTAGTGGTCACTGCCCCGGACAGAAAATCCGGCCGCGGCCAAGAACTCTCTCCACCGCCAGTAGCTAAATGGGCACACAAGCGAGATATCGAAACCCTGCAACCAGAATCTATTAATAATGAATTCATTGACACGCTCAAAGAAAAATCTCCTGAGAATGGCTGGCCGGTATTTGTAGTTATCGCTTACGGACAGATTCTCCCGCCCGAGCTTATTTACCTACCTGAGCATAATACGCTTAATGTCCACCCATCCCTGCTTCCGAAGGTGCGTGGTGCAGCTCCAATCCGCGGCACTATTCTCAATGAAGACAAAGCCGGTGTTACCATCATCGAGCTTGATGAGAAGATGGATCACGGCCCGATCGTTGCCCAAAAAGAAGTTGAAACGAATACATGGCCACCACAATACCCGGATCTTAAAGAAACACTTACTAAAACCGGCGGTCGCCTTCTAGCTGATACACTCCCCAAGTGGGTAAACGACGATATCACCGCTACACCGCAAGATCACGACAAAGCTACCTACATCGAGAAATTCTCATCAGATGACGGAGAAATTGACCTGGAAGATGATCCGGATGAGAATCTCCGCAAGATACGAGCATTCACAAACTGGCCGAAAGCCCACTTTTTTACGAATAAAGACAGTGAAAAAGTGCGCGTACTAATAACAGCCGCTCATAAAGAAGCCGGCGAGCTTGTAATTGATACAGTCAAGCCCGCCGGAAAAGAAAAGATGGATTACCAGCAGTTCCAGGAAAACTTTGCTGGTTAGTCCTTTACTCCTCTACTTCTTCTGATATTTCATAGTGGTCAGCCTCAACCTGTGCAACCGTTTCGCTTGTCTTGTGTATTGCATACGTAATTACCCCCACAAACACGACAAGTGCTATCAAGGCTATTCTTTGTAAAATTTTTGGGTCAGAAGAGTTACTGCTTGTTCGCATAGTAAATAGCGTTAGGTAGAGTTACCATTCTGATTATCTTCTCCACTATACCATCCTCTGAGCATCTCTTTCATCTTTCTGGCCCCCTCCCGGATTCGACTTTGCTTTTTCTCTTTGGCATCTCGCAGTTCACGAGTCATCTCATTGCTAACTTCATCTATAGCATCCCGGATTGCCTCCGCCTCTTCTTCAGCTCGGTAGTATCCACCAGCGACTTTCAGGTTGATCTCAGCTCGGAAGATCTTCCCTGAGCGCTGATCGGTAGTAGTCCGCCCAAGCTCAATGTCTGCAATAGCCGATGTGTCTTCATCATCGATAAACTTTTCAAATTTTTTTATTCGCTTTATCAAATACTCTTTCAGCTCCTCATCTACGTCTAGGTTTTTAGTCTTCAGGTTTGTGTTGAGATTCATAACAAAACATTGGGTTATGGTTACTGATCGTCAGTAACCTTCATAATTTTTTGCTGTTTTGAATGTCCGGACACAATCTGTATTTGCCCATCAACCTCCTTATATTCTCGCACTAACTGTATTGCCGCCTCGTTCGCTTTTCCATCTTGCGCTTTCTGCTTTACATAGACATGCAGCTTCCCTTCATTTTCTACCAGATTCTCTTCGTCAGCATCAGAAAATACGGTTACTTTAATATGCTCCATACGTTATTCTTCCTGCTTTTCATATCGCCCGACAAGCTCAGCCTGCCCGAGCACGTGCCCTTCCATCGCGTCGCGCACTTCAGACTTTGTCGCTCCTTCCAACAGATGGTCAAGTGTGGTGTCGATTGCTGAAACTTCGAATATGTATCGGTGTTCAGTCGGCTCGTAGGCAGCCGGCGGACACGGCCCAGTGTAGCCGGCCTCCTCACTTGAATTAAGACCTTGCGTACCGACCGGTTCGTCTTCAGGTATTTGGGTCATGGATGGTGGTATGTTGTACGCCACCCAGTGATCAAATACCTGAATACCCATGTTCTCTTTTACCTCTTCGGGAATATCTGGATCTTCAGCTATCAGAACAAACGACTTTGTGCCCTCTGGTACATTCTCGATTGAGAGTGGTGGATTTATGTTGTCGCCTTCGCACGTATAAAGTGCCGGGATGAACCCTCCATCCTCGAAGGCGCTTGATTGTAGAGATATTTCAGACATATTTGATGCTTGATTACGGCTGCTAGTAGCACTATTTTCTTGATTATCCTGACTCGAGTCAGTAAACATACCAACCCCAACAAGCGCCAGAATAACCAAGATAACTGCTAGTACGGCTACATTTCTACCCTCCATCACCTACATTGTATCACTACCCTGCCGCTGACTGCCATTCTGTGATAAATTCAAACGGATAAATGAACATAACTATGTTAAGTATCAAGTTATCTTGAATAAAGGCAAGTGTTACCCCTTCAAGAAGCAGTATCACCAAAAGTACCACCGGCCATGGCAGCCAGGCAGCCAACCCAAACCCAACCACCATAGCGGCCACATCAGCCACTGAATTGAGAGCTGAATCCCCGCGGTACTCGACAGACACAGTATTCTGCCGGTAGTATTCGATGATCATGTCTGTGTTCTCAAAAATTTCCCACGCCACCTCCGGCAGCGTTGCTACCACCAACTTCAATCCAAACGGCCACTCCGGTTTTAGCCAGTTAATAATCCAATAGAAAAGAAAGCCATGGATGACATGACTGGGAGTGTACCAGTCGGCAATGTGTTTAGAATTTTGAGCACTGACTGGATCACCATGCCACAGTTTTATATATCCGCACTCACAAATAAGCGGCTGACCCATCAGGTAAAGAATTACACCTAAAGCCACCATCAGGCCGCCGGCAATCCACCAGTAGGTTGCATTCGATATATTGGTCACTTATTCACTTTTATTATAGCAAGCAACCTAGCCGGTAAGGGGTTCTAATAAAATTCCCCAACTAAGAAGTTGGGGATGAGTTCTTTGTGTGGTGTTGTGGAGATAGCTTGCGTGGGTGCTTCCAGCATTTTCGGCATCGAGCTTGGTACGTATCTTTTCCGCCGACAACTATTGGTGAATCGCTTTCGGCGATGGTTGGATCAGTCAGCTGTGTGCGCGTAGCTTTTTTATCACAGTCTGACACAAAGCAGTCTGCCTGCTTCTTTTCGACCCTGTCAGCTATCGCCAAAAGAGTCGGTATGTGACCGAACGGCTTACCCCAAGCATTTAAGTCCAGGCCAGCAATATACACTTCAGCCAACTGTTCTGACTGCAGCTTCCAGATAAAGTCGGCAAACCACTTATGAAAAAACTGCACCTCATCGGCAATAAACACATCCGGGGACATATCTTCAAACAGATCTTCAAGCTCATCCGGTTCTGATTCGCTGACTGAGTGAGCATTTCCAAAAGATCGTTTCGTATTACTGTCATCAACCGGATTATGAAGACGGGTAGTAATCTGCGCCTTATCGCGAGTGTCAATGCTAGGCTTAACCGCCAAGACCGACTTGTTCGCTCGAACAGCACTATTTGCCTGTGTAATAAGACTGCCTGACTTACCCGAAAACATCGGACCAGCAAATATCGTGACAAAACCGGGACCGTTTGCCATAACAAGCATGTATATCTATGAGAGAAAAGAGTACGAATCTAGTTACACTATAGCATCGCAACCTCTGCAGCCGTCTGCTCTTAAATATAAAAAACCCACCAACCGGAAAGTTGGTGGGTTAACCGCGTGTACCTCTACGGCTCATTCTTAAGATGGCGCATAAACATTCGTTTGGTTACCGGAAGAAGGGTCTCCTCAAGCGGAACAGTCGCGTCAGTAGCAAAGTAAAAAGTAGCCGGATTCGGCAAGTCTTGCCGTTCTTCAAGCAGGTCAAGCTTTATATCGCTAAGCGATTGACCGGCAGGCTCCATAGAAACCTGTTTGACCGAACTCGTCTTCAGCCCTGCATACGATTCGCCCGACTTCCTCACGGAAAAAAGTGTGTAGCGTTCGATATGCAGCTCACTCAGCTCCTTGTCGGGGATAAACATGTATCCTTCTTTGCGATATGACGGGACGATCCCGACTGTTTCAATCTCAGTCTTTTCTTCCACATCGTCGAATACACTTTTGCCATGCTTTATGAGCGATTCGACCCTTCCTAGCATTTCATCCACTAATACGAATACTGATACCACTTTCTCAACATCGTTGATATCAAAAAGATCTCGATTGCTTACTGACTCTCGTTCAAGAACACCCTTCTCCCAGTCTATATCGACAACCTCCTTCTTATCCTTCACGGCTTCATATTTTCTTTCTAACTCCTCTCTAACCTCCGACAGGCTCCGGTGCGCTTTCACCAGTTGAGCTAAATGAGGGTACAACCGCCCCTCCTCAAATTTCTCCGCAGCGTCCTGTGTCTTCGCTAAAAGTAAGTACCAGGCTTTCTCTCGGTCAAAGTCTGTTTCTGCAAGCGTTTTGAGAATAGTCTGAATACCAATCATACCAGCACCTCCAACCGGTTTGTGAAAAAAGCATTAAGATGTAATTTCTGGCATTATTAAACCATCTCTCAACAAAAAGCACAACTGTGGTTATATACCGATCTACTCTTACACACTAAGTTACTGCGCTCCCACCTGCGCTTGCAGTGTATCTAGTTGTTCCTGCAGGGTATTGATACGATCAAGCATATCCTCACGACTCATATTCTCGGTATCATCGCCTGCATCATTTGAGTCGCTTGCGTTAGTCATCTGGGATCGGGTAATCGGGCCGTAGTACCCGGAAGCCGGATCGATACCATTTGCCTGCTGATACTCCGCTAAAGCTGTTTTTGTCAGCGGGCCGAAGTAACCGGTCGGGTTATTAATATCCAAAAACCCTTCAGCGATAAGCCGGCTTTGCAGCGCGGTCACACCAGCACCACGGGATCCAACGGATAGATCTCGACTTGGTAGTGATGTATCGGTACTGCTCTCCGGAAGCTCTTCGGCAACTTCTTCTGGTATCTCAGTATTTTGCAGGTTAGCCTGCGTAAACACAGAAGCGAACTTATCAGCTAAAAACTCAGCCAATTCTTCTTCATCCCTCACGTCTCCAAAAACGTTTGCAAGAATGTCCATCTTCTCTTCCAAAGTGAAGTCTTGTGTGACTCGCGGATACGGGTCAATCGGCTCTCCATCATCCCGGATCTCTAAGTGCAAGTGCGGCGTATCCGCAGTAGCATTTCCACTTGAGCCTACAAACCCGATCAAATCACCAGCCTCAATATCTTCGCCCTCATCGAGATAGCTTGCCTGGTCTGCAAGATGGAAGTAGCGAAACTCTTCACCACCTGCCTGAGTAATCACGAACTGCCCAGCCCCACTCCAGCTACCAATCCGCTCTATTTCGGCATCAGTCGGCGATACCACCGGTGTGCCAGCCGGAGCCAGCATGTCTAACCCTTCATGACTTCTTGACCCACCACCGCGCGGATCACCAAAGCTTGAATGGATCTCATCAACCGGCACACCGAAAAGGACCGGCACCGGAAGCTCATCATTATCTCCGGACACATCAATGTCTTCGTCGTCGTTATCTTCAGTACGCTTGTCGGTTTCTTCCATTTCACTACGTGGCGTCAAAGTTCCTTGCGCAGACGCACTACTGCTTGTAATGACAAGTACTCCGCCTATCGATAGTAAAAACGCAAGCGAAAATACCGCAAACTTCTGTATGATTTGATGCATGTAAAAACTGCTTTAAGGTTCTTGAGATTACACTCTGCACCATAGCACACCGCTGATTGGTCAGTTATTCACTACTATGCTGTAGTAATAGCCGCAAAAAGAATTATATAATCGATTATATAACTTATTATATAATTCTTTTTCTTGCTTGTAACATACTTTACAATTCGGCTCCAGGAATTGAAAGCGTTTAGAACAATTAATTGGAATGAATTAGAAAAAGAATTGAGTTACCACGACGTACTATGACTTAAGACAACAAATCAGCCCCCGCACCATCATTTTTCAGGATTCTGAAAAATGTTAAAGAATTTCCTCAACAATCTCCTCTTTGGGCTTAAACTCTCCATTAGCCTTAAAGGGCGAGTAAACTATTGGATCTATCTTTTCTACTACCTCAAACTGTTGTATACCCTTCAGTTGTTTGTCCAACAACTCCTCTCTTACCGTTCCACGCTCGTTGAAGACCTTTCTGGCAGCTTGCCTGTTACCTTCAAACCAGAAGAGTTCGAATCCCATTTCTTTTTTGATAGCCCTTACGAGATCTACTCCGTTCTGGCTTGGAGGAAATCCCCATGTAACGACAGTATTTTTATCCAGGTTAGATAAAGCTTTGACAAGCTGTTGAAGGTTCCGAAGGAGTCTTTTACCTTTCTTTGACTCCAGATCAATGTGATCAAAATCACAGTTCGCTTCTAAATAATTACCTATTGTTGTTTTTCCTGTACCTGGAATGCCTGTTATCAGAATTTTCTTTGTGCTATCCATACAAATTTATGATATCGCATACTAGCCATCTTCATCTTTCACTTTTTCTTCTTTTTACAACGATTCACAAGCCTCCCCATCTCCGTCTCCATCAAGTCCATGAATGTCATTACTTGTTCCTCCGCATGCTTCATAAATACTCTGAGCTTCATTATGGGTGTTAAAATCTCCGCAGTTATACTTGTCATAAGAGCACTCGTAGTTGCCTGATTCTTCCTGCTCAGCCCCCTCTTCCTCGTTCTCCTGCTCTTCGTAATCCTGATCTTCATCGCTGCTTGAATAGTCACTCTCTGAAGAAGCAGTGTCGTCATTAGTCGTCTGAGAATCAGCTTCCGAACTATCACCAGAAGAAGTACTTTCTTCTTCAGTGGTATTTCTTTCACCGTCACAAGTATCAGGTGCCCACAAGCCACGTTCATTCAGACGTGCAGAGCGTTCTGCATCCTTAAACTTACCTTGATACTTGTATGGCACGTTATAGGTGTATTCATATGCATACCCTTGTTCTATCATTGCTTTGTTGAAGTTGGTTCCGTCAGGAAGGATTGCGTAAGTAAGCAGTCGATTGTATTTATCGTATCTTCCTTGAGAGTCATCGTACTCAAGTGTTATTTGTTTTTCAGAAAGAAGGCTTCGGGCCTTTTGGGTTGCTTGGTTACCGAAGCATTCTACAGGTTTTGATGGGTGTTTTGTTTCTGGTGTATCAATACCTATAAGGCGAAGGGTTTCTTGTGTTTCGTCAGCAAGTGTCACTTCTACAGTATCTCCGTCAACAATTCTCGTTACTGTTGCTTGGTTTTGTGTCTCGGCTTCGGCTTGAGCACCTGCCACCTCTTCGTTTTCATTACCCTCTTCTGTTTCTTCAGTTTCGGTTGAGTCTGCAACCTCTTCGGTATTGCCTGCTTGAGAGTCAGTACTGGATTCTTCTTCGGCTTCCTCTTCTGAGTTAGATGTTGTTTCTTTTTTATCTACTTCATCTGTAGATGTTGAAGTGGTTGCTGCTTTTTCAGGTTCAGAGGTAGTAGACTGTATATTTTCTACATCTTCCTGAGAAACAGTGTCATTAACAAGTTGTCTTGACTGACTAGGAGTGTCTGAATTTTCCCCTGAATCTGCTACTACCCCAACTCCTAATACTAGTAGCACTATAATCGCCACACTGGCACGTCGTGAAATTGATATCTTTGATTTGCTTAAAATAAATTGGAATACTGGAGGTAACGCCAACAGGCCAGCAGAGAGAACTAAAATCCCTCCCAGAATTTCTCCTGAAATAAATGCCCCAAAAGCAGAAATAGTGAAGAGAGTGCCTGCTATCCACCCAGCAACCCGACCTAATCCTGAACTTGATTCTGCATCAGTCACTAACGAATGCTTGCAATAGTTACACCGCTTCGTATCTTCTTGAATCTTTTTTGTGCAATGTGGACACTTTTTCATAAATTTATACGTCTGCTTTATTTTAATTTGATTATAGCACCTATAGGCTACACTGATAGAAATGAAACAAAGTGAGAACACATAAATAAAAATACTTCTACATATCTATTTCATTCTTAAAATATTTCTTTATTCTCTCATCACAAAAATATACATAAGTGCCTTTTATACCTCGAGTAAGAAGAGTTTTGTAAACATTAATGATATACCGCTTCAGTTCCTCTGAATCTTCAACCCCATAATGCCCTTTTTTGTCATGATAATTTTCTTTTTGAACTACGAACTCTTCTGCTTCAGAGTCGTAGCTAAGATCAGGCCCAACTATTATTCCTGCATAGTTAAGATCATACCCTTGAACAGTATGAATACAACCAACCTCATTTATAGCGTTCTCAGAATTAACCCAATTCTGTGTCGTGCTATTCCACCGCAACTGCAGACCATCTATTTCAATATCATACACCTCAGATTCATGCCTGCTTTTCCATTCCCATGCAAAGCCAGCCGCCACACGTGACAATCCAACTTCTTCATTTTTCTTTTTAATATCTGAAACCATCTGGCAAATATCATCATAAATCTTAAAGTCATAGCCAGAAATGTCGCACTCACTTGGGCTGCCATCAAATAAATCATCGATCATCTGAACGTATTCTCTACCCCCTTCAACACGCATTTGGTTCTCAAGTATATGCCAATCAGCTTGCAGATTTTTAAACTTCTTTCTCTCTACATCAGCTGGCCGAATTGATTGGCCTTCGTCATATAGTAGAATTTGGGTGTCTGAACACATCAGCATCCAATCCAGCTGCGTGCCATTTTTACCTAAGCCAAGTTCCTTATTATTATTATCGAAAGCTCCGTAATTAGTAATTCCTTTTCTTTGTTTGAGTCGGTGCGCCTCATCAACTATTAGTACATCATATCCAGCATTAACAACCTCTCCTGGACCAAGCACCATATTAGCTCTCAGACCAGAAGTATTCACGAACACTTTCTCAATCGTGCGACGAAGTGAAGTCATCGGAACGACTAAACCAACCTGTAGATCTTTTGTTTCTTCTTTCTCTTGAAGGTGTTTAATTAGATACGTTGCGAGTACGGTCTTCCCTGTCCCAGGTTCACCTTCAATTAGATGGGTACTTGTTCTATCTTCTGAGGTAATGCTTTCGAACAATTCATTTACGATCTCAATCTGCTCATCGGTCAGCGACTTATAGGGAGAATATTTGAAAAGATCATCATTTTTAATTTGAACTAAATCACGGTCGGCAATAGAGTAGTCTTGGAGTTTCTCCCAAATTTTCTCGAACTTTGCTCGGTACAAATCACGCTCATAATAATCATGGTTCTGCATGCCACCATTTCCGTTCAAAATATCGTAGTTTCCGTCTGCGGAAATATACTGAATTAGCCATGACTCAATGTCTAAAGTGGCTGACTTATTAAACTCATCATCACTAACGTAGTGGAAATTTTCTAAGTACTCTCGATCAGGATTTTTCTTATGATTTTTTAGACGATTGTACAAAGTGGCTGTTTCACCAATATATATTTCGTTACCATCTTCAATTAAATACACTACCGGCCAATCAGTTCCGTGCGGTTCATCTTTGACCATATGAATATCCTCAGTATCGAATTCGTAGGTTTTAATTTCTGACATACTTACAAGTCTGTATATTTATCATGACTCCCCTTTGCTTTATCTACAGGATACTTTTCAGCATTCTCTTCCATCTTCTTTTGTAGTGCTTCAGACAAATTGATATCAAGATCGTGTGATAAAAGCAGTATCCAGTAAAAAACATCGGCAAGTTCATGGCCGATTTCTTCTTTATTGTTTTCTATATATTCTTCAATTTCATCTTCTTCTTTCCACTGAAAGTGCTCGATAACTTCCGCCGCCTCCAAAGCTAAAGAAAGCGCAACATCTTTCGGGTTATGAAACTGCTTCCAATTTCGTTCATTGCGAAAATCTATCACCAATTTAGTAAGTTTCTCTAACCCCTTTTTTGATCCTTTACTTTTACTCATTTTTGTAGATTAATTATATCATTCTTTAACTTCTTTTATAATTATGTTCTTATACAAAATTTTAACCTTCATCTGAAATTAAAAAACCTCTACAAATGTGTAGAGGTTTACCTTTGCCTTTAACCAGTACAGTTAAACTAGAAAGAGTAGTCGTACGTTGAGTCAAAACTATCGTATGTCGAATCATACGATGCATCATAGTCGTCATACGAGTTAGAATAGTCATAAGTATCGTAACTATCGTATGAGCTAGAGTAGTCATAGTCGTAATCATATGAATTGCTGTAGTCATAAGTATCGTAGCTGGAGTCGTTGTACAAATCAGTAGTGTCAACTCCTGAACTGTAGAAGCTATCATTCGGTTCTCCTCCCCCATACCCGTCGTTATCTACGTCCACTCCATCTGTACCCCAGTTATTAGACTCGACACCGTCAGGATCAGATCGGTAGTGTGGTTCAACATACGTGCCATCACTGCGATAGTATCCGTCCACCTGTACAGCAGCTAAGGTCTGCAACGGAACAAAAAGCAACGCAGCAAAAGAAATCACTGTGACTGACGTTACAACTTTTTTCATATTTGTAGATATATTTGATTAACTCATTTTTAAAAGTAAGTTCTAATAGACTACCTGTCAACCTTAAAGAAAGCTAGTGTAGAATATGAATTAAAAACCACTCTATTCTTCTTTCGATTAGAATAGCGTCAAGTTGGTAATCTAAGACCAGATCGAATTTAAGCTTCATATTAATATTCTACGTCAGACTCCAAAACAACTTTCTGCAGTTTCTCAAAAAAATCCATAAAGGCTTCTTTAGCATCTTTATAATCACTCTCCTTCAAAATAATCTGTTCACCTAGATTATACCCCTCTGTCGATATATCAGCAGCTTCTAAATTATCCAAAAATCGCTGATCAACTTTTGAATTATTATGTAAAATAATATGCCTTATTTGATAATACTTATGTAGTCTTTTTCTTAAGTCTTCGCCTAGGTCTAAATTTATATTAAAGTAACCCTCAAAAATGCCTTGTATTGATTGCATATTTTGAAAATTGAGTGATTCAGAAGGATTATTTTCAGAATAAAGCTCATCACGAATAACCTCGAACCAATCTTCTTGATCTAAATTAAAGTTACGTTCTCGTATCTTCTTAAGAGAAATTTCTTTTTTATCGAGATTTTCAACCTCAGAAAGATTCTGCTTTAACAATTGATCAAAAAGAGTCTTTAATTGCTGCTCAGCCGCTGAAACTATTAAGGTAATACCTTGAGAGTAAAGCATTGACCAACTCTCTTCTTCAGACGCTGCAATAGAACTCTCTGTCACTTTACTAGATGCTTCAATAAAGTTTTTTACACTCTGCCTTACCTTGTAGCTTAATTTTATAAAGCCTTTGTCATCTTTTACTTTTTTCAAAGCCTTTTGGTGAATTTTCTTTATCCGTTTGGACGTTGTAAAAATACTATCGATATCATCTACATTTTTTTTAAATTCATCAGTAACCATATCTTAAATAATCTTAAATTCAATATCATCATCTTTCATCTGGAGTCCAGTGTTAGTCACTTTCAAATTTAGTTCGATCATTTTTGGCTTCGCAAAACACCTTCTACAACCACCCTTTACTTTCACTCATTTTTGTAGATTAATTGTATCACTCCTTAACCTCTTTTATAACCTCTTATCTATTTACTTGACACCAACACTCCACATAGACACGAAGCTTCTAGTCGATATAATAACCACCGTAAAAAGATAACTCTGTAATACTACAAACAAAAATGCTAGCAACTGACTAAATCAACTCTGTCCGTAAACAAAAACATCCTCATGTGCTGCCTCCAACTGTTATATAACTAACTTTTACCTGTTATATAACACGCTACTTCCTACCATATCCTTCCTAAAGTAAAAACTGCCGCTTAGGTAGTGTATACCCAAGCGGCAGAAAATTTTAGTGAAAGTTACATTATACGCTCTTCTATGTCAGTGAACATTTCCGCAGACTGATTGCAAGTGAAGTCTTCCATGTAATACACGTGAATATGACCTGTGCCCCCTACAGCCTCCACATTTTCAGGCACAATTAAGCGCCCAAATCTTTCGGCTGTAGCTCCATGGAAAGGAGTAAGAACTACCGGTGAGCGAATGGGATGTACTGAATGAAAAGACACGTCACTCAAATCATGGTCACGCCAATAATCGATTTGGCCGCCGTTTCGCAAGAACCCTTTCATCCACTCAACGTACTTATCCTTGTCCGCCTGATGGCAGTATCGCAGCCACGATGCAGCAAGAATTTTCTTCACTGAGTGAAGGAGTTCTTGCTTTTTCACTCTCCAGTACACAGGAGTGTCCTTATCGTGCATTCCCCTTACCGATAACTCCCTTCGTATCAGATCAGCAGGACTTTCGACTTCCGAGCGAGGATACCTTCTTGAAGACTTATTTCGAGACCATTGTAGCTGCTTAGAAACAGTCTTGATATCGCAAGACATCAACTGCTCAAAAAGATCCTCTTGGTAGTCAGAACCAACTATATTCTCCGAGACTGCAGTTGCCACTAACTTCGTAGCAAACTCTTCCCAGTCTTGGCCTGGAGCCTGAACAAGAGGCTGCCAAATCCGGCAAAACTCTTGTTCTTGAGTCCTTACCTTGTCTTCCTTTTCTTTTTCATGTTTTTTCTTCTGCTCTGCAAGCAGCTCAGAAACAGGAGGGTCGTCCGATTTTGCTGACATAATTGTCTGGAGTGTTTTGAGATTTTGAACGAGCGTTATTTCTGACCAGATTATACAACTATTTACTTGTGTGTCAAAGGAATAAAGCTTTTCTTTGTTTTCGTTTGGTATTTCACCTTTATTACTGATGGACTTTTCTATACACTTGTGGACAGAAACCTCTTTGTCTTTAGCACAACATCCGTTCACTTATGACTGGGTTTAATCTCTATCAGGTTTTGCTCAAAGCCTCGACCGTTGATGTCGAGTCTGAAATTGCACCTGAACATGAAGATGAATTCTCTCAAGCATACGATGATCTTACTCGAACGTTACGGAGCAAGGAGTTGGATCAGATTTTCGCTGACCAAAGCAACGGACACAACCTCGAAGAGGAGCTGGATTTTGGCGAGATGATCAGACCGTTGATTCAGCAAACACCAGAGGGAGCTGGTGGCGAAACACAATCCAGAAGTAGTATCGCCACCGATGTAGAGCTAAAAAAGCAGTTGCAGAAAACCGAAATTGTAGATCCGGTGGCCAAGAAACTAGCTCGATTAAGAAGCCTTCTCCAGAATCCGGATGTTTGAGTATAAAACTAACTATAGATCATACACCCCTTCACTAAAATTACAGTGGGAGCCTTGACGTTAAGGCTTCCATTTTTATATTACTACCCACAAAAAGATGCGTACCAATGAAATAAAAAACCCAGCCTCCTGTCGAGGCTGAGTGTGGGTGAAAAATATAATTTGTGTAGTAATAGTCTAGCTAACGAAGCCTGTTGCGCGGTACATGAGACCTTCCCCGAGCCGCCACTCCTTAATAAAGTCTTTCAGCTCAAGCAGTGGCAGGCCTTCTTCCCATCGATCTCTGTTCTCTTCTCGATACTCTTCCATGATGTCTTCCGGGCAAAACACAGGATTAGCAAGCGGATCATTGCTGTCCAGGAGATTCTTATACGCTCCATTCATAACAAGTAGCTGGATACGGATTCGGAAGTTATCGACTTATGTTGTAGCATCGAGTTTCGATACGTCGTACGCTTCCTCGCGAGCAAAGCGCTCCAAAAGCGTCTTGATCTTTTGGCGATAGTCACTACTTTCCAGATACACCCAAAGATCCTGGTTGGAACTGTTTCCGGACACAGCGATCTTGATACACCTGTCTTTATCGATGATCTTTATACGCTTGACCCCACTGCGACCGGAGCCGGCGTTGTTGTCGATATTTCCAGGTGTGATCTTACTGACTTTCGGAACCTTTTGCAGGAAATTCACAATCGGTTCGGATTGTTCGATCACTGTTGTGTGGCTACCGCTGATACGAGGACCGCTTACATGAGGCATAAATATTTGTTATTGAGATAAAGTGCGTTATTAAGCTGTAGAAATAGTAATATATTTATTCAGTATGTCAAAATCCTTGACGAGACTTGAAAATAAAAACCCAGCCCGGGAGAGGCTGGGGATGTGAACTTACTCTGAAAAAGAACTTTTATCACTTTGGTATCACGTTATCTAATACAATCAGAGCCCAAAAGAGGAAAATACAAAAGTAAAACCAGAACGCTCTCCACCCTCCCGAAAGACGAGTTCTATCACTGCTGCAAAACATAGCGGATAGCTTTGTGTATCAGTCTAGTTTAATCCAAGTTTATACTAGCACAATTGTCATCCAAACTAATTGTCTTTTGCTTGAAATAAAAAACCCGGCAAGTAGTGATGCCTGCCG
>CAYVKO010000001.1:0-1361 GCA_964452185.1 uncultured Candidatus Saccharibacteria bacterium | reverse complement strand
AAACTAATTGTCTTTTGCTTGAAATAAAAAACCCGGCAAGTAGTGATGCCTGCCGGGTGGTTTGGTTGTACTCACCTGCTCTCTTTTGGTTTGTAATAGACTACGTGCTCATCTTTAGCTATATCTCCTTTCGTTAGTGCATGCAGACCACGTTTTTCTCCATAGTCTGTCATACACAACAAAAAGGGTAATCCTCGAGAGTCAGCAACAGGATGAATCCTAATCCTGTGTGCCTCAAACACATCCTGCGGGCTTTCATCGTACTCAAGCCGGAGCGTAATAGCGGCTCCTTGGTACGGAAGTGGCCGTAAGCCCAATCTGTACGCTTGAGCATCTAATCGCGCTCGAACCACAGAATTATCGCGAAAGCCAAGATCTTTGGGCGTGACTCGAACAAGATCTATCTTTTCTTCATCTCTCAGAATATATCCTTCCAGTTCGAAGGACTCCTGCTGTATCATCTCTTTGAGATGCTTATCGACTTCAATCTCCTCCTGCTTGAATCTTTCGAGCACCTCATCGAACTCATAGCCTCTAACATCGATAGTCTTCCAGACTTCTAAATTCGGTCTGGCCAGAGCTAGCTGTAACCGATTATTCAGCTTTTCTGAATTCGCAGACCAGTGTCGAACAGCAGGCTGAGAAAGATTTCTTGGCAAAGATCGTATTACTAACGCCCTCAACCTGGCAAACTGACTCTTGGACATGCACTTCGGTGCCTTGCCATCTACTTGCATAGCTTATTTGGCTGATATAAAAAGAACGAAACTATTGTTTTTTCTGTACCAGTAATATGGTGTAGTAAGTCTGTTTTTGTGTCAATAACTCTCCTGTTCAGTTGCTTTGAGGATCAGCATCCAGGATAGAACCGATTGCTTCCAACCGATCCCCCAACTTGTCTACTTTCTTTTGCAGTTCCTCTCGTTTACGTTTCTTTTCTTGAGCTTTTGCTTTTATTTCATCTAGAGAGTGCTGTACCTTCTCCTGCTTTTCACGAAGCTTAACCACTTCCCCCATTAGCTCTTGTTGGTTCATAGGATCTTCAGCCTCTGTTGCTTTGTTGCCTAGATTACTCACTTGCTTTCTGAGTTCGCGCCCGCGATCAAAGATATTCGCCATTTTTTCACGCAGCTGCCTTTCTTCTTTTTCGGCCTCTTTTTGCTGATCAACTCTTTGTTTCATCTCGTCAAAAGTATTTTGGAGTTCTTTTGTAACCATACGCTTCGCTTCCTCAGGTGGAAGATCCCAATCCCCTTCATTTTCAGAAGGGAGTTCGTAATCTTCTTTGCTTGGTTTTTCGAAATCCATCATAGTAGTTTTGTAGTTACAGTGTAGCAAAAACTTCTCGCCTGTGTTTAAAA